>JAITNE010000171.1 GCA_031290635.1 Tannerella sp.
AAACCACTTGCTATTATAATGTAATAGGGCTTACTAACAGCGGGTTCGGGCGTTTTGGTAGTTGACGTCGATTTAGCCGTTGATGCTGATGTTGACGTTGATTTCGATGTTGTAGCAGGCGTTGTTTCGCTTGTTTTAGCTTCCGTAGTTTTGGTATCGGCGATGTTTGTATTCTCAACTTTTACGCTCTCGTTCTCAGCCTTCGAAGGCGCTTTATTAAACGCATCGCTAACTATCTCGTCGGCATATTTTTGGGGTATTATTTCCTGTGGAATGAAGCTGGCAGGGTAGATTTTATTAACATCGTTGACCGGTGGAGAGAAAAGCAAAAATAGCAGAACTGCTGCGGCTGCGGCTGCCATACTTCGCAGGAATGTACGTGTTACGGGAATATTGTATATGGCGCCACCGTGCGGGCGTTTGCCATGCCTTGATGAATTCTCGCCATTGTGTGCATACATCTGGGCAGTACGGCTTAAATTTTGCTGATTAATTGACTTGCGAGCCGAGAGGGGCAGGAAATGAAACACCGGCAGACCGAATGAGGAGACGCTAAAACGGTTGTCGCTATTTGCGCCCGGCATATAGACGAGGCGATCATCTTCTTTCATAAACACGCCTATTGCGCCCATCTGAAACTCCGCATCGTCGTTCAAATGCTCTTTCATTGTTGTAACGTCTTTTCGAAGCTGGCTTTGCGCCTTGTCGAAATCAGCCGAGTTGTCCTGCATGTAGGCTTCGGCTAACAGACCGTCGTTATGCACAAGTGTAGGATTGAACACAATCTCCTTGCGTGCAGGAGTGAATGAGTGCTCGCTATCCATATACACAGCGGGGACTGTTTGAAGGACGAAGCCTCCAAACTCTGGTATTATTACGCAGTCATGCTGGAATAACAACCGTTCAATATGTCCAATCAGTCTGTTCATTTCATTCATTAAAGTCCAAAATTAGCGAACTTCAACATGCAAAGTTATATATTATTTTCGATATATCAGCAAAAAATCAAAAAAATATTTTTTTTCGCCCTTTTTCAGTCGGAAATCACCGTATATTTTCTTGTCATTTTCCTCGTCATTGCGATGTACGAAGCAATCTACTTTCCCACTTTGATAATCTTTATAAATTTAAGCTCTTGTAGCGCCTTATCGGTATGAAAGGATAGTTGATTGAATAGAGTATGTGTCTTCAATTGTGCTATTGTGGCTTCGACAGATAAGACGCCTTGTTCGTATAGCAACAATGTGGCATATAAGGAGTCATTTGCCACCGGTCCCATAACTAAGTCATATTGTTCCGTTTTGATGCCCCGTCTGTTATTGAACACAAATTTCAGCCACTCTTCATTAGCGCCGTCAAAATGAAGTACGCGAAAATCATTGGAGGATAAAAGGGCATCATCTATTTCATACTCAACGACGTATGCACTTTTTTCAAATAAGCGATTTCGTCTCAATACAGCCCATTTTCGTGCCTGTCCGAGACTTGTGGTTGTATAAAAACCCTTTCCAAAGTCTGTTCGCTGTCTGCATTTTGACAAATCAGGTTGTCCTATCTGTGTCGTAGTTCCGTGATATACTTTCATTGCTGCGATCCGGATTTTATGTAATCATCAATTGTATCAACGATAAATTCCTTGCTTTGAGTATGCAGGGTATCAAAGTTTTCTTGCAGAAAATCAAATACATGCTTTGTCGTAAACAATGACAGAATCGTTTCGGATGATTCATGGATAAAGTCGGCGAAGGATTCAATGCTGAAAATAAAAAACAGCGTTATCTTCCTGTTTTTTAGCAATTTACGCTGACTGCTCTTTTCTTTGTCTATAATATCAAACAACTCATATCCACTTGAATACCACCATTTTGTATCGGCTGAAAACAAGCGAGGATAGAAATCCGACGAGTAAAGATAATGTAACGCATCAGCAAAGCCAACGTATTTCTTCTCCATGATTATTTCCGCTAACTGTTGTATCTTAAACGGCTTCACGGCTTGTTCTATGTTTGTTGTCGTCTCAACCATATTCTAATTTTTTGCAGGTATCATCGTAAATCCAAAAGAATAATCGCGGGAGGAGGGTAGCGAATAAAGAGGTTCGGGACGCGCTCCCCAGCTGTTGTATCCGGCAACGCCTTGTTGTAGAAAGTCTATGCAGACCTCAACGAAATCCCAAGGGCTGATATTATTGATATGCGTTTGGCGACGCATTCGGTTGACCGCATCGGCTTCATTGCGGCGGCTAATCATCTCCGGTGTGTAATTATTCCATTGACGCGGGATATCTAAATATTCTTCGTCGTCAAAATCCTCTACTTTATTGCGCAGGGCGTTAAACTCTATCTTGTTGTCAGCCTGAATAGTCAATCCCTGTTTGCCGCCTGTCGTCAGCGAGAGCCATCGCGTATCGCAGTGGTGGCCATTTTCCTGAGGGCGAACATAAGGAAAATACATCGCTTCGGCGGTTGATTGATAGAGACCTATATGCGAGCCGGCCTTGCGATCCCAATAGTTTTCAGCCGGGCCACGACCGTAATAATTCACCGTATTCATTGTAGCAGGCAGTCGAAAACGCAAACCTATGCGGGGCACTTTGGATTTGGAATCATCTTCCGCAGGTCTTGAATCGGCAGACACACTCCTCCTTACTCCCCTCCGGTTACCATCAGCATTTACGAACGAAATATTGGGGTCGCCCTTATAACCTTTGAATTTAACCGAAACATGCACTACTCCGCTTGGAAATATCTTATAATTAACGGTATATGTATTGTCCAATGGGAGAGCATAATTCACGCTGATCATTGCGGTATCGGCGTCCATTGTTCCCGTCGCGTCTGTTACGTTGAAGTTGTGGCTTGCCTGCTTCCATATCTGTTCGCGTTCGGGCGCTCCGTTACCATAATCATTGTCGGTTGGTCCTCGCCAGAAGTTTGGCTGCATGCCGAAACCATTCTTGAAATACTCCGTGCCGCCTACCTTATAGGAAGTAACTATGCCGCTTTTTTTATTAAAAACGAAGCGGACATTCGGTGATGCAAGCGTGATTTCGTCGCCCTCTTCCGAGATTTTCATTTTGGCTCCATTTTTTTTGTATGCTTTAGCAACATGATTACCGCCGACTCCGAACTGCTCGGAGGCTATCTCATGCCCCGCAGGTATCAGGCCGGAAGCCTCTTTTGTTATTACCGAAAAGTTGACGAAATATTCGCCATCATTCTTGATTTCAGCACTGTTAAAAAGAGAGACGTCAATTGATTCCTGAGGACGCAAATTGAGATCTAAAACCTGCTCTTTCACCGCTTTACCATCTTTCATCAAACGAGCTACGATCTTGTATTTGTTATCTAAAGTAGTGAAATAGAAACGGTTAGTGATACTAAAAGTACCTGCGAAGGGATTGATAGGACCAATTCTTCCCATAAGATGTTCAAACCCTACGTTCTGATACGAGAATTTAACCTCCGTCATTGCAGGGTGTGGAGTGCGATCGGGCGACACCAGACCGTTGCAAAGAAAGTTGCCGTCGGAGGGTGCATTATTGCCGTAATCTCCGCCGTAAGCCCAATACGGGCGTCCTTTATCATCCTTTTCCAAAAGTCCCTGATCAACCCAATCCCAGATAAATCCGCCCTGCAAATTGGGGTATTTGTAGATTACCTGCCATTGGTCCCAGAGATTGCCGGAGGAGTTACCCATAGCGTGCGAGTATTCTGAGGGTACAACAGGGCGGTCGCTACCTGCGCGGCCATAGCGGTCAAGACTTTCCGCACTTGGATACTGAGGTACGTACATATCGGTATTCCACTCCCAGAGAGCGCGCTCGTAGCACACCGGACGGTTCATTCCCTCCCGTTCTCTTTCCTTGATATAGAGATAGGTCTGATAGAAATTATAACCGTTGCCGGCCTCGTTGCCGAGCGAAAAAACAGTTACTGAGGGATGATTTTTATTGCGCTCGTACATATTAACAGTACGGTCGAGATGCGGCTTCAACCACTCCGGATTATTGCCGAGTGAGCCGCCTTTTTTCAAATCATAGTACATGCCGTGCGATTCGATATTGGCTTCGTCATATACATAGAGACCGAACTCGTCGCACAACTCGTAGAAGCGGCGACTTTGCGGATAATGGCTTAGGCGAACGGCGTTGAGATTGTGCTGCTTCATCAACTCAAAGTCGCGCCGCATCAGCTCTTCGGTTACGTAATGCCCTGTTTTCTCGTTATGTTCATGGATATTGACGCCCTTAAACTTAATAGGCTGACCGTTAAAGAGAAAGACCGTATAATTCCGTCTCTGAGCAGCATCCCTCGCATTACTAATCTCATTCTGGATGGAAGACATAAGGCTGTCCTTTATCTCAATACGGCGAAAACCTACGGTATATGGCACTACTTCTGTTTTCTGACCTTCGCTCTTGACCGTTATCAACAGCTTGTAAAGATTAGGAAACTCGGCGCTCCATTTATCAACGTTTTTGACTGTCTCGGCGAACGAAAAAGTCTGCTTTTCGCGGCTCGAAACCAATAAATCACTTTCGGACGAAGCGGTTGTAATACCTTTACCGTCAATTAGTTCATACTTAACGCTAACCTTGCGTGCATCTTTAGAGTTGTTGCTTACATCTATCGCCAAACCTAACCGACCATCTGTGTAAGCATCATCAAGCGTCGAAATGACTTTGAAGTCTTTAACCGCGATTTTGGGTTGCGACCACAGAAAGACGTCGCGCTCAATACCGCTGATACGCCAGAAATCCTGACATTCGAGGTAAGAGCCTGTACTCCAGCGGAATATCTTCAGAGTGAGTATATTCTTGCCTTTTTGCAGATAATCGTTCAGCAGAAATTCGGCCGGATTTTTAGAATCTTCGGAATAGCCTGCTTCACGACCGTTCACATACACGTAAAGTCCTGATTTAGCGCCACCTATATTGAGGTAAATATCGCGGCCTTCCCATTCGGCGGGCGTCTCAAACTCACGACTGTAAACGCCGACCGGAACAGCTTCGGGCAGAGTAGGGGGTAGCGGATTGCGGGGCTTAAATTCATAGCCGTGATTGGTATAAATAGCCATTCCGTAACCTTGCACTTCCCAATTGCCAGGCACGGTAATATCCTGCCACACAGTAGTTTTGCTATCCGCCGAAGTAATATCGGCAGGGAGGTCTTTGTACGAATCGACGTACAGAAACTTCCACGTCCCGTTGAGAGAGCGATAGTAGGGACTATCCTCGAAGCGAGTAGTGAGCGCCGACGAATTATCGTCAAAACCGATAAACTCTGTTCGCGGCGGTTCTTTCCCTGTCGCAACCGTCTGAATGTCTTGCCAGTAAGGCGTTTGCTGCGCGTATGCAGCGAAGTTTGAGAACAGTGTCCCAACTAAAATCGTAGTAAAAAAATTCTTCATGTTCATTTAAATTTGTTTTGCAAAGATAGTGATTATATTTTACACGAGTGTTTTTACATGAGTGTTGAAAAAAAAATTATCGGTATATGACTTTAATTTTCAGGGTATTGCGAAAAATTTCAGGGTGGATGGTGAAAAAAAAACGGCCTTAAATTTTGCTATATGGCAAAAAAGTAGTACTTTAGCATGATTTTTGAGGCGATTTTTGTATGTTTTATGTTGTAATATACTGATAGAATCAAGGCTCTCTAAAACAGAAGTTGAATTAAAAAACTATAAAATGACAGAAGAACAGACGTCAGATGAAAAATTGTTAGAAGACAGAATTATTAAAATTGACATCAATAGTGAGATGAAGTCCGCGTACATTGATTATTCAATGTCGGTCATCGTGTCGCGAGCCCTTCCGGACGTGAGGGACGGCTTCAAGCCGGTACACAGGCGTATCCTTTTCGGCATGAACGAGTTAGGTAACCGTTCCGACCAACCCTACAAGAAGTCGGCAAGAATAGTCGGCGAGGTCTTGGGTAAGTATCACCCCCACGGCGATTCGTCGGTCTATTTTGCGATGGTTCGTTTGGCACAGAAATGGTCGATGCGCTATACTTTGGTTGACGGGCAGGGAAACTTCGGCTCGGTTGACGGCGATAGCCCTGCAGCCATGCGTTATACGGAGGCTCGCCTCAGTAAGCTGGCCGAAGAGATGCTTCGCGATATCGACAAGGATACGGTCGATTTTCAGTTTAACTTCGACGATACCTTGCGCGAGCCGATTGTCTTGCCTACGCGGATACCTAACCTGCTGATTAACGGCGCTTCCGGTATAGCTGTCGGTATGGCTACCAACATGCCGCCTCACAATATGAAAGAGGTTTTGCAGGCATGTCAGGCCTACGTTGATATGCGAGGCGACATAGAAATCGATGGTTTGATGAAGTACGTCAAGGCTCCCGACTTCCCGACGGGCGCTACCATCTTCGGTTATCAGGGGGTGAAAGAAGCTTTTGAAACAGGTCGCGGTCGCATAGTGCTTCGAGGCAAAGCCGAGATAGAAAGCGGTAGCACCCACGAAAAAATTGTCATTTCCGAAATACCTTATCTCGTCAACAAAGCCGAGCTAATCAAGTACATAGCCGATCTTGTTACCGAAAAGCGTATTGAAGGCATCTCGAACGTCAATGACGAATCCGACCGTAGCGGCATGCGCATAGTTGTAGATATAAAGCGCGAAGCCAATGCTAATGTGGTGTTAAACAAGCTCTACAAGATGACGGCTCTACAGTCCTCATTCAGCGTCAATAATATCGCTTTGGTGAATGGACGTCCCAAGTTGATGAATCTAAAGGATATGATTGGCTACTTCGTTGACCATCGCAAGGAAGTTGTTATACGTCGCACCAAGTACGACCTCAAGAAAGCCGAAGAGCGGCTGCATATACTTCAGGGACTGATTATCGCTTCAGATAATATAGACGAGGTGATAGCAATAATCAAGAAATCGAGCAATCCGCAGGAAGCTATTGCCAACCTTATGACGCGCTTCGAGCTTTCGGAACTACAGTCGCGTGCAATCGTAGAGATGCGCTTGCGCCAACTGACCGGTCTGGAACAGGACAAACTGCGCTCCGAAGTTGCAGATATAGAAAAACTAATCATCGGCTTGAAAGAAATACTTGATAACGAGGAAGTTTTGCTTAAAGTAATAAAAGATGAGTTTCAGGAAATCATCGACAAATATGGCGACGAGCGTCGCACCGACATCGACTATGCTTCGGCCGACATGAATCCCGAAGACTACTATGCTGATGACGAGATGATTATCACCCTTTCGCATTTCGGATATATCAAACGTACGCCTCTCTCGGATTTTCGTGCGCAGGCTCGCGGCGGCGTAGGCTCTAAAGGCTCGGAAACCCGCGACGAAGATTTCGTCGAATACATCTATCCGGCGTCAATGCACGCCACTCTGATGTTTTTCACGGCTAAGGGACGCTGTTATTGGAAGCACGTCTATGAAATACCCGAAGGCGCACGCAACTCGAAGGGACGAGCGATACAGAACCTGCTCAACATAGATTCGGACGACCGCGTAAATGCCTTTATCAGAGTCAAAAACCTGACTACCGATACAGACTTTGTCAAGTCGCACTACCTCCTGTTCTGCACAAAGCACGGCATAATCAAGAAGACCTTGCTCGCAGCCTATTCGCACCCGCGTCAGAAAGGCGTCAATGCCATAATACTGCGCGAAGACGACGGACTCATACAGGTACGCATGACTGACGGCAGCAACAACGTAGTTATAGCAAAGAGAAACGGTCGCGCAATCCGCTTCCCCGAAAGCAAGGTACGCCCTGCGGGACGTAATTCTCAGGGAGTGCGGGCTGTGAAATTTGACGGCGCCGACGACTGCGTAATAGGCATGGTTTGCATCAAAAACCCCGAGAAAGAATCAATCCTCGTAGTTTCGGAGAAAGGCTTCGGTAAACGCTCCAAGATAGACGATTACCGCATAACCAACAGAGGAGGCAAGGGCGTCAAAACCATCAACATAACCGCAAAAACAGGCAAGTTAGTTGACATTAAAACCGTAACGGATGAAAACGATTTAATGATAATTAATAAGTCAGGCATGACAATTCGAATAAATGTTGTAAATTTGCGGCTCGTAGGACGTGCAACTCAAGGCGTCAAGTTGATAAATCTTGATAAGCGCAACGACGAGATAGCCTCTGTATGCAAGGTTCTTTCGGAAAGCGAAGAAGAAAAGATAGCCAACAAGGAGCTTGAGGAAGCGGAAATCGCAGAAGATGCGTTCAAGGATGTTCCGACCGATTATTCCGACGGGAATATCGAGGACGTCGAAGAAGAAGATGAAGACATTGACGATGACGTTGATGTTGAAGACGATGAAACAATCGATGATAAAGATGATGATACCAAAAATTAAATTTAATAACTCTAAAATTTTAAGACAATGAACAGATTAGGATTCACAATTGTATTTTGCCTTATTGCTACCGTTTCATTCGGGCAAAAAAAGGCAGTATCCGAAGCAATGAAGCTCGCAAAGGATACAAAACCGAACTTTGCAGACGCTCGTACCAAAATCAAAGGCGCACTCGAAAACGCCGAGACAAAGGACGATGCAAAGACATGGTTCACAGCCGGTCAAATTGAAGACACTCAATTTAACTCGGAGACTACCAAGACCATACTCGGCGGTACGCCCGATGATGCTACGATGTACAGCGCTCTGGGCGCTATATATCCGTACTTCCTCAAGACCTACGAGTTGGACAAGATTCCCGATGCAAAGGGTAAGGTCAAGCCAAAGTACACCAAAGACATGGCGTTAATCCTCAAAGCCAACCTGCCGTACTATATTAACGGTGGCGGTTGGTATTACGAGAAGCAGGACTATAAGAAAGCGTTCGACTTCTTCGAGCAGTATATTGATATATACGACGGCAATATCCTCAAGGAAGGCATCAAGGCGCCTAAAGCAGGCGAGGTCGTCCCGATTGACTCGAACTATATCTATGCTATTTACTATGCCGCTATTGCTTCTACTCTGATGAAAGAACCTTTGACTGCCATTAAGGCGCTTACACGCGCATGCAAGCAGGATTTCCACAAGAACGAGGTAATGCAGTGTCTGGCTGATGAATACCGACAAGCGGGCGATTCTACAGGCTTTGAGAACGCTCTCTCCGACGGGCTTGCAATCTTTCCAAAAGAAGAGTTCTTCCTTCTCAATCTGGTAACTATCTATATCAATTCGGAACGGAATGAGAAGGCGCTCACCTTTATGAAGACAGCTATCGAGAACAACCCGAATAACGCACAGTTTTACCATTTGTCAGGCCGTATTTACGAGATAAGCATGAAAGACGTCGTCAAAGCCGAAGAAGTTTACTTGAAAGCGATTGAATTGGAGAGTGAGAACGCTGAATACCAGTCGAACGTTGGTCGTATATATTTCAATAAAGGCGTTGCCCAGCTTGACATAGCCAACGAAATTTCGGACTTGAAGAAATATAAGGAAGAAAGCGAAAAAGCTAAGGATATATTCCGTGAAGCCTTACCTTATTTTGAGAAAGCTTATAAGCTCGATCCCACAGCCAACGAAAACAAGATAGCCCTTCGCAGCATATACTATAACCTTGAGATGGGCGACAAACTTGAAGCCTTCGACAAGGAAACAGGTGGCGAAAGCAACTGATAAACATGTCTTTTTATAACAATTTTTCTTTTTGCGCTTCCTGATTCCCCAACGAACAGGAAGCGTTTTTTTTTTGCATCTCTTACGGAAGTCCCCGAAACTTCCACAGGTGCATGGGGAACTTCCACAGGTGCATGGGGAACTTCCACAGGTGCATGGGGAACTTTCTCAGGTGCATGGGGAACTTTCTCAGGTGCATGGGGAACTTCCACAGGTGCATGGGGAACCTCATTGACAGGCACGAAGCAATCTGCTTTCATCGTCCTTGCGAGTCCCCATAAAAAATTCAAATAAAGGGAAATGACGGATGATGCTTGCCCATAGGGCATTCATATCAATAGAAAAAATATTATCCCAACAAACTAATACCTCGTAGAGGTTTCTCTAAAAGTTAAACTATTGTAATTTCATGCTTATTCAAAAATAATACTCTACCTTTGTGCCGATTTTTAATATTTATATAACTTATTAATGGTATAGCCGTATGAACAATAGACAAATTAATCGAAGAAATTTTCTCCGCATAAGTGCGGTAGCCGGAGCAGGGGCGGTTTTAATCCCCGCAGAGTCAAAAGCAACTGCCGCCGTCAAATCAGTGGCCGGGCAATCATCCGCAACCGATATAGCAGTACGTACACTTGGACGTACCGGCTTGCAGATGCCAATCCTTAGCATGGGCGTCATGCGAGCCGATAATCCCAGTGTGCTGCGTGCGGCATACAATTCGGGCATCCGGCATTTCGACACCGCCCATGGCTATCAGAATGGCAAAAACGAAGAGATGGTCGGTACATTCTTTGCCGACAAACCCCGCGATTCGGTCATCATCGCTACTAAGGTCAAGTTTGATTATCCCCTCAAGGACGACTTTGAAGAGAAGTTTGAAGCCGATGTAGAAACAAGCCTTAAACGGCTCAAAATGACCTATGTAGATCTATTCTACATTCATGCAATCACAGGAGCAGAGCCGATAAGGGATGCTCGCGTAGTAGCTGCCCTCAAGAAGGTGAAAGAATCGGGTAAAGCACGTTTCATAGGCCTCTCGACGCACGACGGTAAAAACATCGAACAGATAGATGCAGCCGTCGAATCAGGTATCTATGACATGATCTTGATAAGCTACAACTTCAAACTCAACAACCTTGACGGCGTAAACGCAGCTATAGAGCGGGCGGCGAAGGCCGGAATAGGCTTTGTAGCGATGAAAACTATGACCGGTGGGGTAGAGGACGCCGACGGCAAGAAGAAAATCGACGCCAAAGCATGCCTCAAATGGGTTTGGCAAAACAAGAATTTCACTACAATCATTCCGGGCTTCACTAACTATGACGAACTCGATGAGTGCGTTGCCGCCGTACAGTCGCCCGAACTCGATGAAAATGAGAAAAAGTATCTTGCAGGATTGCGAGATTGCGAAATGCTGTACTGTCAGCAGTGCGGCAAATGTCTCGCGCAATGCCCCGAACACCTGCCGATACCCGATATAATGCGGGCATACATGTATTCATTCGGTTACAAGTTCTCCTCGCTGTCGAAGGAAACGCTTGCCGAACTGCATCTGCCTGACAACGTCTGCACTTCTTGTAAAGGCAGCTCCTGCAAGGTCGATTGCCCGTCGGGCTTTCGCGTTGGCGACAAGATAGCCGCAGTGATGCCTGTACGTTATGTGCCGGATATCTTTCTGTGCTAAAATATTAAATTATGAGAACAATTTATTTCGTATCATTAGGGTTGATAATTGCTGCTACGGCTTTAGGACAGTCGCCCGAAAAAATTTTCGCGTGGCTGCCTGAAGTAGCAAGTTGGAAGAAGCCCGCCGACAAGGAGGTTTTCGATCCCGAAAACCTCTTCGACCGCATCAACGGTTCTGCTCCGTTGTTTCTCGAAAACGGTTTCCGCGAAATGACAACCTTCGACTATACTCAGGGCGAGGATTACATCAGCATTCAGGTCTATCGCCACGCATCGCCGGAAGACGCCTTCGGCATGTACTCGTCCGAACGCTCTACCGACCTCGCTTTCTACGATAATATCGGAGGTGAAGGGCATGGCGACCAGGGCAGTTTCTTCTTCTTTGCCGATTCGCTCTATGTAAAGATTCACAGCAGCAAGGCTACCGATGCAACGGCTCAAGCTATGCAGTTGATAGCCCAAACCATAGCCTCTAAAGCCGTTCCGAAAGCTTCGTATCCTCCTTTGTTTCGGTCATTTCCGAAAGATGGAAAAATACCTTATACAGAGGCTTTTATAACATCCAATTATATAGGTCATGAATTCCTGAAGAAGGTCTATGTCAGCCAATATAAGCAGGGAGATGTTGTATTTCAGTTGTTTGTGATCGATGCAGGCACAAGTGAAGCGGCAAAGGAAATACTCAATCAGTATTTCAAGTTCACCAAGCAAACGGAGACTTTCAAGGAAGGCGAACTGCTTGTCAAAGACCGTTTTAACGGCGACATTCCACTTCGTTGGCAAGGTCGATATATCATCGGTATCTACAACGAAAACGGCCAAACCATCCCCAAAGCCCAAGAGATACTCGGAAATTGCAAATTCTGATGTTAGAT
>JAITNE010000218.1 GCA_031290635.1 Tannerella sp.
CATAGCTTCGACGACGGGAACGGCGCGGGGAAGAACGCAGGCGTCATGGCGTCCGCACGCTTTGAGTACGGTTTCGTTGCCGGCGCTATCTACTGTGTTTTGTTCGCGCAGCAGGGTGGCTACCGCCTTGAAGGCTACCCGAAAATAGACGTCCTGTCCGTTGGTAATGCCGCCCTGTATGCCGCCGGAATAGTTAGTGCGCGTACTGATGTGGCCTCCGTCGTCAAAGAACTCATCGTTATGCTCTGAACCTCTATATAACGGCGCGTCGAAACCGTCGCCATAATCAAAGCCTTTTGCCGCATTGATACTAAGCATTGCAGCGCCAAGAGCGGCGTGCAGTTTGCCGAACACCGGCTCGCCTATACCCGACGGTACGCCTCGAATAACGCAGGTGATAACGCCGCCGACAGTATCGCCTTCGCCTTTGACGTGCATTATCAAGGCTTCCATCTCGGCAGCTTTAGTCGGATCGGGGCAACGCACAGCGTTCGTTTCCGTCAGACTCAGGTCGTAATCCTTATATGAGCCTGCGAGTTGTATGCTTCCTACCTGCGATGTGTAGGCAGCTATGATGACGCCTTTCTGCCGTAACGCCAGCTTGGCTATAGCTCCTGCAACACAACGGGTAATGGTCTCACGCGCCGAACTGCGCCCACCGCCTCGCGGATCGCGTATGCCGTATCGCATCTGATAAGTATAATCGGCATGTGATGGGCGATATACATCCCGTAGCTTGTCGTAATCGTTGGAATGCTGGTTCTCGTTGCGTACTACGAAACCGACAGGCGTACCTGTAGTCTTACCCTCATAGACACCCGATAGAAACTCAACTTTATCAGCCTCCTTGCGCGGTGTAACGAGGTGCGATTGTCCGGGACGACGACGGTTCATCTCGCTTTGGATGAAATCCTCGTCGATGATTAAACCCGACGGGCATCCGTCGATTACGCCTCCTATAGCCGCTCCGTGCGATTCGCCGAATGAGGTCAGTCTGAATATGTTGCCGAATGTATTCAATTGAGTTAAGTATCTGTGTGGGGTATTGTCTCGCTATCGCTATTGCTGGTAGTGATTATTGCTTGCAGTCGTCATTATTATTTGCAGTCGCAGCCACATTCGCAGTCATCGCTATCGCAGCCATCGTCGCAACCGCAACCACATCCGCAACCGCCGCTAAGCGATTTGTTGATAGCATCTATCTCCTCTTCGGTAGGGTTGTGGACGTCAAGCACTTCGCCCTTGAAATGCAAGGTCTCGCCGGCTAAAGGATGATTGAAATCCATCACCACTACATCTTCCTTGACTTCCAAAACGGAGCCGTTGAACATACCGCCGTCGGAATTTCTCATAGGCAAGGTCGCGCCCTCCTTGACATACTCGGCGTCAAACTTGCCGTCAACCTCGAAAATCGTCTTCGGCAACTCTACTACATGGTCGTCCACATACTCGCCGTAAGCCTTTTCGGGATTGAGCGAGAACTCGAACTTGTCGCCCTGCCGGAGCTTGGCAATATGCTCTTCAAAGGCCTCAATCATTGAGCCTGAACCGTAAATAAATTGTAACGGGCGTTCGCGAGTAGCGCTCTCCATCAGGATACGGTCTTCGCCCTCTTCGCCCACATACAGGTCGTACTCGACCGCAACAAACTTGTTTTTTGAAATTATCATATATTTTATCTTTGAATTTGGATGCAAAGGTAATGAAAATTTAGGAAACAAGGTTCGCAATCAAGACAATCAGAGCGTTTTTAACTTTTCTATGGCTTCCTGCGGAGTTCCGGCAAGGCGCCAAAGGTCGGAATGTGGGTGACGGAGGAAATGCTCGGCTTCGATGCGACGAAACATATCTATCAACGGATCGAAAAAACCGTTGATATTGAGTATGATTACGGGGTTTGAATAGAGACCTAACTGTCGCCAAGTGATTATTTCAAGCAATTCTTCGAGCGTGCCATAGCCGCCGGGCAGGGCAATAGCAGCATCCGACATCGACGCCATAGTCTGTTTGCGCTCGTGCATGTCGGTAGTACGGACAAGATTAGTCAAACCTTGATGACACCAACCTTTATCGACCATAAAATCGGGTATGATGCCCGTTACCGTACCGCCGGACGCAAGTACGGCGTCCGAAAGAATGCGCATCAGACCGATGCTGCCGGCGCCGTTGACTACGTGCGTCTTCCGACCGCCAAGCAGCGTTCCTAACTCGCCTGTAGCCTCCTTATACACTTCAGCGATATCATCGCTCGAAGAACAGTAAACACATATTGTCATATCGTAGTATTTATGCCCCTTATGAGGCGGTTTATATCTTATTTCGAGGTGCAAAGCTAATCATTATTCCGATTATCCTCTGTTAAAAAAACATTTTTTATCCCTCGCACTTGTAAATCTAAATATTTCCATGTACTTTTGCGGCTTCAAATCAATTAAAACACGAAAATATGAAAAGAGTTTTTATTATTACAATTGCTTTATTCGGCGTATCTGGTGTATTCGACGTTAAGGCTCAGAACAATGGTGTAGAAAATTCATTTTGGGGTGTACAAACAGGCTTGCTTGGCGTATGGGCGCATTCCGAAACGCGACTCACAAACAAATTGGCATTCAGAACCGAAGCGGGTATTGATGCAGGATTTTGGTACACGAAAAGTACCTGGTTCGGCGAAAACAGCGGTTATGCTTTGATTCCTGTATTGACACTCGAACCGAGACTGTATTACAACATTTTGAAACGTCAGACTAAAGGTAAAAGCATAGTTCACAACTCCGCTAATTACCTTTCCTTGAAAACAAGCGTGCATCCGAGTTTCGGAATTGTTTCCGACAAGAGCGAGGTGAACGGCGACTTGCTTATCCTGCCTTCATGGGGCATCCGACGGTCTATAGGACGCCATTTTAATTACGAACTTGGTCTTGGCGCCGGCTACGATTACATCTTCCCTAAGAACGGAGTACGAGATCATGGCGAATTTGTAATCGGCTTGAATCTACGCATCGGGTACTCGCATAAAATCAGGTGAAATCGCCATTCGGGTGACTTCTTTTATTGTCTTTGTCGCCTCTTCAAATGCGCTATAAGTCAAAAAAAAATGCGTTTAGAGCGAAAACAAAATACGGAGAACTTGCTATAAGTCGATTTTTTTGTACCTTTGCAGCGAATTTGAAACCAAAATTAATTTATATGAGACTTATAGGCAGAACATACGAACAGTATGAATTAGAAAGAATTATGGCATCC
>JAITNE010000219.1 GCA_031290635.1 Tannerella sp.
TTCATGTCAACGAAAACAGTCTTTCATTTATAGCCATCTGTCCGATAGCTGACGTTGGCGTCAACTCATCTCAAGCTACCTTAAACTTTCCCGACGGCAAGAGCCGCATCATCCCCCTCGACCAGACCTGTACTGTAGCCGACGCTCTTAACGTCTTCCTCCAAAGTTTTGACATAAACGGTGAGGACGCCGACAGTTGCGGTCTGTTCGGCTATACTGCATTCGATGCTGTGAGGTATTTCGAGAACATCCCCGTGATGGAATTTCATCATCACGAAACCGACGCTCCCGACATGTACTATATCCTCTACAAGTACCTGCTCGTCTTCGACCACTTCAACAACCGCCTTACTGTAATCGAACTTTGCGGCGAGGGCGAGAAAGATTCACTCCGCGAGATTGAAACTCTAATCGAGAACCGCAACTTCTCGCTCTACGACTTCAAAACCGTAGGCGAGCGCCGTTCGACCATAACCGACGACGAGTACAAGTCAATGGTCAGCGCCGGAATCCGGCACTGCCTGCGCGGGGACGTATTCCAGATAGTGCTCAGTCGCCGCTTCGAGCAGGCTTATCAGGGTGATGACTTCAAGGTCTATCGCGCCCTGCGCAGCATCAACCCTTCGCCATATCTGTTTTACTTTGACTTCGGCGGATTTCGCATCTTCGGTTCTTCACCCGAAACCCACTGCAAGATAACAGACCGCCGTGCCAGCATAGATCCCATTGCGGGGACGGCCTTTCGCACCGGCAACGTCATACTCGACCGCCAGAGGGTCAAAACGCTGCTTGACGACCCCAAAGAGAACTCCGAGCACGTCATGCTTGTAGATCTCGCCCGCAACGATCTGAGCCGCAACGCGCACAATGTAAAGCTCGACTTCTACAAGGAAGTTCAGTACTACAGCCATGTAATGCACCTCGTCTCACGTATAACCGGCGATATGAACGATGACGCCGACCCGATCAAGACCTTTATCGACACTTTCCCTGCCGGAACTCTCAGCGGCGCGCCCAAAGTCCGCGCAATGCAGCTTATAACCGAGCTTGAGAAGCATAACCGCGGCGCTTACGGAGGTTGCATCGGCTTTATCGGGTTCAACGGTAACCTTAATCAGGCTATAACTATCCGTTCCTTCGTTAGCCGCAGCAACGTGCTGTATTACCAGGCCGGCGCAGGAATCGTAGCTAAAAGCGACGAATCCCGCGAACTCGAAGAGGTAAACAGCAAGCTCGGAGCGCTCAATAAAGCTATCAACCAGGCAACTTCACTTAAAAACTAATGATATTGATATGAAATGTTTATTGTTTGATAATTACGATTCGTTTACGTATAATCTTAATCACATTCTCAAGGAAGTCGGCGTGGACGTCGATGTTAGACGTAACGACATGATAAGTCTGGACGCAATTGATGCGTATGACAAAATACTTCTCTCGCCCGGACCCGGAATACCGCAGGAAGCAGGCTTGCTGCTTCCGCTTATAAAGCGCTATGCTCCGACTAAATCCATACTTGGCGTATGTCTGGGCGTGCAAGCCATAGCTGAAGCTTTTGGAGCCGGGCTGCATAATTTGGATGACGTCTTTCACGGCGTATGTTCCGACATTCGCGTGATAGCCGACGATCCTCTGCTGGCCGACTTTGCGCCTGCATTCCGGGCAGGCAGGTATCATTCCTGGGTAGTTGCGAAGGAAGATTTCCCCTCCTGCCTCGAAGTTACGGCTGTTGACGCTGAAGCCGGAATGATTATGGCTCTGCACCACCGTCTCTATGATGTAAGGGGGATACAGTTTCATCCCGAATCGGTACTCACCCCTCAAGGAAAAGATATTATTATTAACTGGTTAAAACTGTAAATTATATGAAGGATATTCTATACCGCCTCATTGAACACCAATATCTCGGTCGCGAAGAGGCAAAGCAGATTCTGGCAAACATAGCCGAAGGAAAGTATAACAGCGAGCAGGTCGCGGCGCTTCTAACAGTCTATCTCATGCGTAGCATCTCGGTTGAGGAACTTGCGGGTTTCCGCGACGCACTGCTGGATATGCGTCTGCCGGTCGATTTGTCGGACTACAAACCTGTAGATATCGTCGGCACGGGCGGCGACGGCAAGAACACGTTCAACATCAGCACTGCCGCATGTCTGGTACTGGCCGGCGCAGGTTACAACGTCGTAAAGCATGGTAACTACGGCGCTACCTCAGTCAGCGGCGCAAGCAACGTCATCGAACAGCACGGCGTGAAGTTTACAAAAGACGTCGGCAAACTGCGCGAGTCATTAGACAGAAGTCGCTTTGCCTTCCTCCACGCTCCGCTCTTCAATCCCGCAATGAAAGCCGTCGCCTCCATACGTAAAAACCTCGGAGTACGAACTTTCTTTAACCTTCTCGGACCCTTGGTTAACCCCGTGATGCCTGCATATCAGCTGCTGGGAGTTTACAACCTGACTCTCTTCCGTCTCTACAGCTACACCTATCAGGCAACCGGCACTCGCTTCGGCGTAGTCCACAGCATCGACGGTTACGACGAGATCTCCCTGACTTCAGAGTTCAAGGTAGCCATGCCCGAAAAGGAGAAGGTATATACCCCCGAAATGATAGGACTTCCACGCTACAAAGCCGAAGACCTCTGGGGAGGCGACACACCCGAAGCTGCCTGCGCCATCTTCGACGACGTGCTCAGCAACCGTTCAACCGCCGCCCGGCGAGACTGCGTCCTGGCAAACGCAGGCTTCGCTATACAGGTAATATGTCCCGAAAAGAACATCACAGACTGCATTGCCGAAGCCCGCGAATCCCTCCTGAGCGGCAAAGCTCTGGCTGCAATGAAGAAATTCATAGAAGTGAACGGGTGAATTTGGGATATTCGGTTGATGCTTGAAGTATTCAGGTTGATGCTTGAGATTACAGGTTTAAGATTTAAGATTACAAGTTTAAAATTAAAGATAGATTTATTATGGATATATTAGAGAAAATAGTAACTAACAAGCTAAACGAGGTATCTCGCCAGAAGAAGGCCGTACCTCTGGAGCTATTGCTCAGTAGCGGCGAGCAAAGGCTCAACCGTCCGATCGTCTCAATGCGAAGCTCATTGTCGCAGTCGAAGTCCGGCATAATCGCCGAGTTCAAACGACGTTCGCCTTCGAAAGGCTGGCTTCACAGAGACGCCAAAATAGACGACGTCCTTACAGCATACGAGCAGAACGGCGCATCAGCATGTTCCATCCTTACAGACGGCGACTTCTTCGGCGGATCATTCTCCGACCTTACCAAAGCCCGCGCTCTGGTTCGCCTGCCACTCATCCGCAAGGACTTCATTATCGACGACTATCAACTCTATCAGGCTCGAGTAATGGGAGCCGACGCCGTACTCCTGATAGCCGCCTGCCTGACGAGGAGTAAATGCCGCAACTTGGCCGCAACCGCACACCGGTTAGGGATGGAAGTATTGCTCGAAATCCACTCCGAATACGACCTGTCCTACCTTAACCCCAACATCGACATGATTGGAGTTAACAACCGCAATCTCGGCACCTTTGATACCGACGTCGAAAACTCCTTCCGTATGATCGAAAAGATTAACCCCACATCCGACTCTCCCCTGCTTGTATCCGAAAGCGGCATATCCGACCCCGCCCTTATCAGGCGACTGCGCTCGGTCGGTTACCGCGGTTTCCTTATCGGCGAAACCTTTATGAAAACCCCACGCCCCGGCGACGCCCTCCTGCAATTCATCAACCAACTATCCCAAAGCAGCTAATCTCCTTAGGATGCCGAAACGTCTAATCATTATCGGAGGAGGAGCAGCCGGCGTCTTCCTTGCGGCGAACATCAAATCGACGCTCTGGGAAACCGTCGTACTTGAAAAAGCCACACAACCATTGCTCAAGGTCAAAATCTCCGGCGGCGGACGCTGCAATCTGACACACGCCACCTTCACCACGCCTGAACTCATCCGCAACTACCCGCGCGGCGCAAAAGAACTGCAAAGCGTATTTGCCCGTTTCCAACCCGCCGACGCCATCGAATGGTTTGAATCGAAAGGCGTCGAACTGCAAACCTGTGACGACGACTGCGTCTTTCCCCGCTCCAACTCCTCGCAGACAATCATCGACCTGCTCCTTAGCGAATCAAACCGTAACAATGTCGGCGTCAAATACGGCAGCGAAGTAATCAACATCAAGCATGAAGCCGGCAAGTTCACCGTCATCACCCAAAACCACACCTTTCAAGCGGATTCCCTGGCGATTACAACCGGAAGTTCCCCGCAAATGTGGCAGATAATCAAGAATCTCGGACACACAATTACGCCTCCCGTCCCAAGCCTGTTTACAATGAATTGCAAAGACAGGCTACTGCGCCGTCTCGCCGGAACCAGCTTCCCTGAAGCAGAACTGTCATTCGCAGACTCTAAAATCACACAATCAGGCATTCTGCTTATCACCCATCAGGGCGTCAGCGGACCCGCGGTTCTGAAGATTTCATCTTTCGGAGCAAGGAAGATGCACGCACTGAACTATCATTTCGATTTGAAAGTCAACTTTATTTCAGCGACCTTCGACGAAGCTTCCGAGATATTGCAGAAGCATAAATCCGACAATCCGAAGAAATCGATATACTCGTCGAATATCAGTCAGGTTACAAACAGATTCTGGAACAACTTGGTACATGAAGCCGGGATTGCCGAAAAGCTCTGGGCTGATTGCGGCAAAAGCGACGTCGCCCAAATCGCCGCTCTTCTGACAAACACGACGCTGAAGATAACAGGCAAAAACCAGCACAAGGAAGAATTTGTTACCGCCGGAGGCGTAGATTTAAGAGAAATTGATTTCAAAACCATGGAATCCAAGCTTGTCCCACACCTTTATTTAGCCGGCGAGACCCTCGACATTGACGCTCTTACCGGCGGCTTCAACCTGCAAGCCTGCTGGAGTGAAGCCTACGTCATCAGCAGAAATTTCATGTAATCCGGCGATATGTTTTCAGCTAAATTTGCCTCAGTGTCAAGCAACACTGACATGTTTTGAGACGTCATCTAATCCCCTGACGGGGATGAGACCGTATGAAGCCGGAGCTTCATACCTCCCGGGATACCGCACGCCGTCATTACAAGCGCCGATAGTCCTGCCGCAGGCTGCGCTATAGCTTACCTGCGGTTATGAAAATCAAGTCCCTGCGGGACCGGCTTTGTCGTGTCCGTCATTGTAAGGTACGAAGCAATCTTATAACTTCTATCATGTTAATTATGTAATATTCGGACTGGGGCAAGCCCAGCCCCTGCACATCATTTGATTACATCCGCCGGGTTCTCGACGCTCGCCTTGTACACCCGCCAGCCGACGCAAAGCACGATAACTACTATCAATGCCATCAATATCGACAGATATATCCACACCGGAATAGACGTTTGGATTACATACTGTTCCAGCCACGTCCGCATGATATAATTCCCTATGGGGAATGCTACGACCGCGCCGGCAATAAGCAGTGAGAAATATTCCTTGAAGAAGATATTGAGGATGTCGAACATCGTAGCGCCGTTGATTTTGCGGATAGCGATTTCCTTGCGCCGTTCTTCGCAGGTCAGGGAAACTAACGATACAAACCCGAA
>JAITNE010000134.1 GCA_031290635.1 Tannerella sp.
TATTCCCCCTAAAGCTATAACACGTTTGTTGATGATGCCTTGAGAATTGGCTTGAAGCAAATCATCATGCGAAAAGCGCTGCCTGTATCCGAATTTTGATATGCTATCGAAGACAGGGCTGAGAAATACATAATGAAATGAACCGATTGAATCCTCAAGCTCTGTAATCGTGTGACAAGAGCGGCTGATTGTCGGATTTTTATTATTAATAATGCGAGTGGGAGCTTCAGGGTTGCGATTGTTAAGGTGAATACCTTGAAGATGATAACAATCAGTCAATTCGTAATGGTCGTGCAGGACAATACGAGGATGATAGGCTGCGTCAATAGTATCTATGAGCGATTTAGTAGCGTTCGACGAAGCTTTCGGCTTGCGAATATGCAAAGTTTCAAGCCCACTCTCGAAAAGGAGATTAAGCGGTTCAGCCTCGCCTTCGAATAATTCATCCGTTGTGATTATTATCAATTTCATACACTTTAGGTTTGTCAGCCACCCGAAAAAGCGCGAATCATCATCAGAACTATGCCGTCTGTAAGCAAAATCTCACACCATTGATGTCGTGGAATGACTTCATAATCAATTGCGATGGCAACTCCCTGCGAGGGCAGTTCAAGGCTCTTGACAAATTGTTCGAGCATAGTCCCTTCTACTACCTCATAAGTCTTATCGTTTAATATTACATTCATGCGAAAATGCTATTCCCAAAATCCGAAAAAGTGATGAACCGGACCATGTCCTTTACCTATCTCATATTCGGCTCCGGCGGCAATGGCCGAAATCATATATTCCTTAGCATTGCGAACGGCGTCGTTTAGCGACTGTCCGTGTGCCAGAAAAGCCGTTATAGCCGACGAAAACGTGCACCCCGTACCGTGTGTATTTTGAGTCTGAATGCGTTTCGACGGTAATTCTATAATTTCATCGGTCTCAGCATTATAAAACAGATCAATCAGCAGCTCTTCCTTCAAATGTCCAGCTTTAAGCAAGACAGAAGTTTTGCATATAACCGCGAGATACCGCAACAGCGCGGGTAGCTCGTCCTGACGGCTTATCCTGATACTCGACAATACTTCGGCTTCCGGAATATTCGGCGTGATAATGCGGGTGTAAGGGACAAGTTCGGTGCGGAGCGTCGCGATAGCCTCGTTCTTAAGAAGTTTGTCGCCCGAAGTAGCAACCATTACGGGATCGAATACAATATTGCGTATCTCATAGCGAGAGAGCGTCTTGGCCACTGCCCTTATCACTTCCGACGAGTGAAGCATACCAATCTTCACGGCGTCAGCTCCTATATCGTCCAAAACCGACCGTATCTGACCGACAACGAAATCTGCCGGCACAGGATAAATGTCCGATACTCCGCATGTATTCTCATCAACCACAGCCGTAATCGCTGAAGCTCCGTAACACCCACATGCTGCAAAGGTTTTGAGGTCGGCCTGAATGCCTGCTCCTCCGCTGGGATCGCTGCCTGCAATGGTCAGCGCCCGTTTGTAATGTTTTACTAAATTTTCCATTTTCGTTCATTAAATTAAAAAAACCGCTTCGTAGTCAATACGAAAACGGTTTTAACTTGAATTTGACCTTTATCTATCCGGTCGTCAATACCGTTTCCCTACGATGTAATTAAACATATCAGGTTCAAGGGTTTAATCTCAGCTTTTCCATTTGTTTCACGGAAAAAGCACCCCTAACGCGGCACAAAGATAATAATTATTTTTTAATAATCGACTTAGTATCCCGGTTTTTTTAGCAAAGCGAACATATTTTTTTTGTAGGCCTCGACGCCGGGCTGGTCGAAAGGATTGACGTCAAGCATGTAACCGCTTACGCCACAGGCTTTCTCGAAGAAGTATAACAACTGTCCGATGTAATATGCATTGAGCGCGGGCAGAGTAATTTTGATGTTAGGCACACCGCCGTCAATATGCGCCATCTGCGTACCGAGTTCAGCCATCTTGTTGACTTCGTCAACACGCTTGCCTGCAAGGTAGTTGAGTCCGTCAAGGTCGGCGCGATCATACGGCACGGTGAGGCGGTTATCGGGCTTCTCGACGGATATTACCGTCTCGAAGATAATGCGCTCGCCTTGCTGTATCCACTGCCCCATCGAATGGAGGTCTGTAGTGAAATCGACCGCCGCCGGGAAGACGCCTTTATTGTCCTTGCCTTCGCTCTCGCCATAAAGCTGCTTCCACCACTCGCCGATATAGTGCATTTTAGGGTGAAAATTGGCGAGAATCTCTACCTTTTTACCTTTTTCGTAGAGTGCATTGCGCGTGGCGGCATAAAGAGAAGCAAGATTGGATGCGAAAGGCGTCTCGACGTCGGTTACTTTCTCCATATTGACCGCTCCCTTGACAAATGCGCGGATATTGATTCCCGCTACGGCTATCGGCAACAGTCCAACCGGCGTCAAAACAGAAAAGCGACCGCCCACATTGTCGGGAATAACGAAAGTCTTGTAGCCTTCCTTGTCGGCTAAAGTTCGCAGAGCGCCACGAGCCTTGTCGGTGATAGCAACTATCAACTCTTTAGCTGCGGCCTTACCGGCATTCTTTTCGAGAAGTTTCTTCAGTACCCGAAAAGCCAGCGCCGGCTCGGTTGTAGTGCCTGATTTCGAGATGTTGATTATGCCGAACCTTTTGTTTTTCAGCACCGCGCTCAACTCTACGAGGTAATCCTCGCCGATAGTGTGCCCTGCATAGAGCAGCAGAGGGTTCTTGCGGCGCGTTTCGAGCTGGTCGAAACTGCTGTTCAAGGCCTCAACTACGGCTTTAGTGCCGAGATAGCTTCCGCCGATGCCTATAACTACTACGTACTCGCACTTACGCAGACCGGCGGCGGTCTGTTCGACCTCTTCCAACTCGGCCTTAGTTATTGACGAGGGCAGATGCAGCCAGCCAAGAAAATCGCTTCCCTTGCCTGTGCCCTTGTGTAACAGTTCCTGACCCTTATTGGCCTTTACCTCAAAAGCGTCAATCTGACTGCGAGTTACTGTCTCAAATACTTTTTCAATGTTTAATTCTATAAGATTCATAATATTTTATGTTTTGAAATTTTAATGTAATGACTTGAATAAGGCACGCTAACTTCCTGGCAGGGGCAAGCTCAGCCCCTACTTGAATCCTTCCGTGATATTCCGTATCTGGATTGCCGGTGATTTGTGCTCGTAAAGTATAGCGTACAGAGCATTAAGTATAGGCATATCTACCTTGTAAGTTTCGTTTATCTCACGAATACATTTGGCAGCATAATAACCTTCGGCGACCATTCCGAGTTCCACTTTGGCAGCATTCACGCTGTATCCTTCGCCAATCATCTTTCCAAAGAGCCTGTTGCGGCTAAACGACGAGTAAGCAGTAACAAGCAGGTCGCTCAGATAGGCCGCGCTCGTGATATTGCGACGGAGAGGATGCACTGTGTTGAGGAAACGCACCATTTCGTCGAAGGCGTTAGGAATATAGACCGACTGAAAATTGTCGCCGTACTTCATACCGTAACAGATGCCTGCCACGATGGCGTAGATATTTTTGAGCACCGAAACGTACTCGAGACCAATCATATCGCGGCTGCATGAGCTGTGGAGGTATGGCGTGTTGAAAATCTTTTCCGACAAGGTAGTCGCTTTCCTTAGGTCGCGACATACAAGCGTCAAGTACGAGAGATGCTCCATTGCTATCTCTTCGGCATGACAAGCGCCTGCTATGACGATAATATTATCGGCATTAACGTAGTAATATTTCGTCAAATAATCGCTTACAAGCATGTTTTCATCCGGCACTATCCCCTTGATTGCCGAAATAACATATTTGTCGGCAAGCGAGGCGGTAGCTTTGGCGAGATGGTCTTTGATATAAGGCGACGGGGTAGCAAGAATCAGAGTATCCGAGTCTCTTATCGCCTCGTTTATGTCGTGATAAAAGTTTATCCGCGCCGTATCGAACGTGATGCTCGACAGATAAGCAGGGTTATGATTCAACAGGTTGAAGTCGTCAATACGGTCAGGGCGTCGCATGTACCAATTGATGGAATCCTGCGAGTGCATCACTATCTTAGCCAGCGCCGTAGCCCAAGAACCGCCTCCCATCACAGCTATCTTTCCGGGAAACTTTTTCATGACACGACGGCTTTAGTCCATGATTCAACTGCAGGCAGTGAGGGTAGTTCCAACTGCAGGTTGTATTTCTTGTTGAGGTCAAACAGAGCCTGCCGCAATATCTGCGCATTAGCGTCTGCGAGCGTCTCGACCGTCGGATGTCCGGCTTTCTGCACGGCCGGCACCCACTCTTCGGGTATTCCCATAGCGGTGAATTTATCCACGGCGTCTTTCTTTACGGTTTTCTCCGGTCGCATCTGTGGGAAAAACAGCACTTCCTGAATGGTGGTCTGTCCTGTAAGCAGCATCACAAGGCGGTCGATACCAATACCCATGCCGCTTGTCGGAGGCATACCATATTCGAGAGCGCGTACAAAATCCATGTCGATAAACATAGCCTCGTCGTCGCCTTTCTCGCTCAGTCGCAACTGCTCCTGAAAACGACCTAACTGGTCTATAGGGTCGTTCAGTTCGGAGTAGGCGTTGCATAGCTCTTTGCCGTTGACCATCAACTCGAAGCGCTCCGTCAGTTCCGCGTCATTGCGATGCCGCTTGCAGAGAGGCGACATTTCTCTCGGATAGTCGGTGATAAAGGTAGGCTGAATGTACTTTGACTCACATTTCTCGCCGAAAATCTCATCTATCAGTTTGCCCTTGCCCATTGTTTCGTTTATCTCAATATCAAGTTGCCGGCACAGCCCGCGCAGTTGCGTCTCGTCCATGCCGCCGATATCTATTCCGGTATGTTCCTTGATAGCGTCTATCATCGTTA
>JAITNE010000020.1 GCA_031290635.1 Tannerella sp.
TGTAATAACATTCAACTATGCTAAAAGACAAGATAATAGTTTACACATCGGGGACA
Source organism: Tannerella sp. (assembly GCA_031290635.1). Classification (GTDB taxonomy): domain Bacteria; phylum Bacteroidota; class Bacteroidia; order Bacteroidales; family Tannerellaceae; genus Tannerella. The sequence continues at coordinate 57 of JAITNE010000020.1, forward strand.
TTCGACATGTTCCATTTCAATCATCTGAAGATGATAAATTACGCACGCAGCCTTGGCGACATCCTTGTCGTAGGCGTAAGCACCGACGAGTTAGTCGCGTCCTACAAGGAGAAACCCATTATCCCCTTCAACGAACGGCTGCAGATAATCGAGGCTTTGCGCACTCCCGACATCGTCATTCCGCAGCGCACCCTCGACCATACCGAGATAGTACGCAAGCTAAACATCGACGCCTTTGTAGTTGGCGACGACTGGGTCGGCAAGTACGACTACCTCAAGGAACTCGGCGTGCAGGTCTTCTATTTCCCTTACGGTTCGGGCGTTTCATCGTCCTCGCTAAAGAAGACCATCCACGATTCCTACGAGAAATCACTCCTCAAAGAACGACAATCCAAACCCGAAATCCATCCCACATAGTTATGTTTGCAATAATCACAGGCGGCACAAAAGGCATAGGCTACTCGGTAGCAAAATGTATGGCAGAGATGGGATACAACCTGCTGCTAACCTATGGCGCGGACACGTTCACGGCACAGCGATCATGCTCGGAGTTAAGCAAGACTTACGGCGTCGAAGCCTCAGCCCTGCAAGCCGACGTTTCAGACCGCAAAGCCGTTGACGTCATCGCCCGGCACGTCGAGAACCGCGACCTGACTATAGATGTCATCGTCCTGAATGCCGGATTGACCCTCCGCGACTCCTTCGAGGAAATGAAAGAGTCCGATTGGGAGCGCGTCTTTTACGCTAACGTACAGTTCCCAGTATTCCTGCTGCAACGCCTTCTGGGACGCATCAAGCAAGGCGGCTCGGTGATATTCACAGGCTCGCTTATGGCAATACTGCCGCACGGCATGTCATTGGCATACGGAGTAACAAAAGCCGCCGTACACGCTTTAGTCAAGAACATGGTGAAATTCCTGTCGCCACACGGAATCCGCATCAACGCCGTAGCGCCCGGCTTTGTTGACACCGATTGGCAGAAGACCAAGCCCGTCGAAGTGCGCCGCGCGATTGAAAGCAAGATAGCACTCGGACGATTCGGCGAACCCGACGAACTGTCCAACATCTACCGCATGTTGATAGAAAACACCTACATTAACGGTTCAATCATCGTAGCCGACGGAGGATATTCATACAAATAAGATTAATATGACAAACGACACAAACATCGCCAAAGAGTACGAAGCATCGCTTAAATCCATAGAAACAGAAAACTGTCTGGACAGATGGTTCTATCGCCCCGTCGGTTTCCGTATCGCCCGAGCGCTGCGCGGAAGCGGCATAACCCCAAACGCAATCACCATCATCTCGATCTTCGTCGGAGCAGCCGCCGGACCGCTCTTCTATTACGACAACATCTACTTCGCCCTCGTCGGCATACTCGCCCTGATTCTGGCTAATATCCTCGACTGCGTGGACGGGCAGTTAGCGCGGCTAACCGGCATCAAATCCGAGATAGGACGCATTCTGGACGGCTTTGCCGGCGACGTCTGGTTTTTATGTATATACATCTCTCTGGCTCTACGAATGAACCGCGAGTACGACACAAGCCTGTTTTTCATCCCTGCCGCACTCTCGGCAATATCCCACCTTGTACAAGCCAACATCACCGATTATTACAAGACGGTTCACCTCTTCTTCATCAGTCCCGCGAAGGGCAGCGAGTTGCAGTCGGCCGCCGAGGTACGACTTCAATACTCAGCGATGAAGCCCGGCGTCAGCAAGATGTTTTTCTTCTTCTACAAAGGCTACACCGCCCTTCAGGAATCCAAAACCCCGCGTCTGCAAAGCCTGCTCGCAGAGATAAGGAGCGAACACGGCGGCATACCGACCGAAGATTGCAGCCGGCAGTTTCGCCATTCAAGCAAGCGACTGATGACGTTATGGATAGATTACCTGACCTTCAACGGCCGCTTTATAGCTATTGTTATCAGCGTGCTAAGCGGCGTCGTGTGGCTATATTTTCTGATTGAGATAGCAGTACTTAACTTCGTGCTGTACAAATCCATCCACCTGCACGAGAAACTATGCAATAGCTTGCTGAAGAAATGAAATCCGAATTACAGAACCAGTCATTGCAAGGAACGAAGCAATCAACAGTAAAACCCGAAGTTCTTGAAATAGCAGACATACAGCGACGTATGCCCTTGCTGCGTTCACGTTTGGGAGCATGGCTGATAAAGCGCCTGTTCCGGCTTTTAGCTATCGACAAGGTAAACGCGATACACGCACGCCACTGCCATCTTCGCGGCTCGGCGTTTACGTCCTCCATGCTTGCCGATCCGATGATGAACGTCAGCTACCGACTTCACAACAGCGAAGTACTTAACACCCTGCCCGAAGGCGCATTCATCACGGTCTCGAACCACCCTGTAGGCTCGCTCGACGGAATCATCCTGATAGACGTCTTTGCTTCCCGACGACCGGATTTTCGTGTTATGGTCAACGAAGTACTCTCGCATATCAACGCTATGGAAGACAACTTCATCTCCGTAATCCCCCGCACGTCGGACAGCAATTCGCCGAACCCAAATAACATCAACGGCGTACGGCTCGCAATCGCCCACCTTAAAGAAGGACATCCTATCGGCTTCTTTCCGGCCGGCGCGATGTCGTTTTATGACGCGCGCAGCAAAACGGTACACGACCGGCCGTGGACTCACAGTGTAATCCGCATAATCCGCAAAGCAGGCTTACCGGTGATACCTGTGTATTTCGACTGCCTGAACTCGCCGTTCTTCTACCGTCTCGGACGCCTGAGCTGGAAGATTCGCGTCCTGCGAGTAGCGCTCGAAGCCTTCAACAAGCGAGGTCGCACACTCGACGTCCACCTCCGTCCACCCATCTCCCCCGACACAATCCGCCAATTCACGGATGACATTTCCCTCGCCGAATACCTCTACCGGGCGACCTACAACAAATGAATTGAGAATTGAGAATTGAGAATTGAGAATTGCGTACCGTGATTGTAGGGGCTGGCCTTGCGCCCGCCCAATTGAGAATTGAGAATTGAGAATTGAGAATTGAGAATTGAGAATTTATTCAGGCACAGAAAATAATTAACATATAAAACCATACTAAGGAGGCTGTAAGAAATAAGGGACAGGAAAATTGGCATTATAAGTTGAATATTAACGCCGGCTGCTTGTTATTTCGTGACGAAACGGCTCCAAATTTTTTTTTGGCTTATCATTTCGTGACGAAACGGCTCCAATTTTTTTTTTGGCTTGTTATTTCGTCACGAAACGGTCTCAATTTTTTTTGCGGCAAGCCATTTCGTGACGAAACGGCTCCAATTTTTTTTGCGGCAAGCCATTTCGTGACGAAACGGCTCCAATTTTTTTTGCGGCAACTCGTTTCGTGACGAAACGGTCTCGATTTTTTTTGCGGCGACCTTTTTCGTGACGAAACGGTCTCAATTTTTTTTGTGGCAAGCTTTTTCGTGACGAAACGGTCTCGTTTTTTTTCGCGGCAAGCTTTTTCGTGACGAAACGGTCTCATTTTTTTTTGCGGCAACTCGTTTCGTGACGAAACGGACTCGATTTTTTTGCAGCAAGCCAATGTAAGATTACAATGAATAGAAAAATATATTTATATAGTCGGCAAAAAAAATATTACCTTTGCACTCAATTTTAATAACAAAAAATTATATGTATATGAAAAGAACTTATTTTTCAACGTCTCTCATCGTGTTTATGATGCTTTCGATTGTCGCCGGATTTAACGGATGTAGCGGTAAGGATGAAGAACCTGAGGTTGAGACATTGGAGAATGCTTGTCTTGATGTTCCATTAGATTCTGTTTGGATTCTACCTGTGCCTGCGAGGACGTTTGCCGAATTGAATCAAACTTATTGGAAATTATCAGGATTTGAAAGTTGCGAAACAGGCGAGGTTACTGTGCCTTCACCGATTGAATGTGCCGATTGTTTTACTCTGTTCTTTGCGTATGATATAAGCAATTACGGAAATAATCTAATTTTTCTCGGAAAGAATATTGTATCCACCGGAAATATAAACATTTATGACACGAGTTATAAATATAATCACGGTTCTTATTCTGAACTTAATGCCGACGGCGAACTCTTTAGAAGCCTTGTTGAGATACAGCTCGTACGAGTTTGACATGGAGAACTACAAACTGAAGGTGTTTTATGACGACAATAAAAGCTATATACTTTATAAAATGGTACGTGAGGAGGAAATGATTAATGACGGGAGAGAAAGAGAAGATACAAGCAATTCTCCTCCATGCATACCAGGGATATATTGAAAAGAATAACTACCTTTGCAGCTTAAATAAATAAACATTTACAGACATGAAAAAGAACTTATCATTTATCATTTTAGCGCTTGGATTGATGACGGCAATGTCCGCACCGGCGCAGGCTAAAACAGCTAAACCTCAAACAATAGCGCATCGCGGTTATTGGCAAACCGAAGGCTCGGCGCAGAACTCGCTGACTTCGCTGCGAAAGGCGCAGGAAGTTGGAGTATATGGCGCTGAGTTTGACGTATGGTTGACTACCGACGGCGTAATCGTGCTTAATCACGACGGCGTAATCAACGGCGTAAGTATTCAGGATACTACTTATCAGGCAATAAAGGATTTTACGCTAAGCAATGGCGAAAGGATTCCTACACTCGAAGATTACCTGAAGACAGCGAAAGCCAACCAAGGCATAAAGCTGATTCTTGAAATAAAGACTCACAAAACACTTGAACGCAACCGCGCTGTTACGGCGGCTTGTGTTAAGATGGTGAACGCGGAAGGTATGGCCGAACGGGTAGAGTATATTTCGTTCAGCATTGATGTGTGCAGAGAACTTGTGCGACTTGCGCCCGACGAAGAAGTGTCGTACCTTGCAGGAAATCCATCCGCATTTACAGTAAAGGAGCTGAAGGATATGAAAATCACCGGCATAGATTATCATTTCAGTCTCTTTCGCTCGCATCCCGAATACGTCGAGCAAGCGCACGCTCTGGGCATGACGGTTAACGCCTGGACAGCTAATGTCGAAGCCGAATATACCGATATGGCTAAGCTTGGCGTTGATTTTATCACTACCGACAAGCCGGAGGAGGTCTTGAAAATGAAGCCGCAGACGATTACCGCAAAAGCTGCGATAGCGAAGAGTTTCACCATCAAATCGCCCGATGGCAAACTGAATGTGATTGTTGATATTGGCAAGACGGTATCCTATTCCGTCGTGCACGAGAGTGATATAATACTCTCCAAATCGGATATTTCGATGAGCCTTTCGGACGGTAGAACTTATGGCGTCAATCCTAAACTTGTCGGCTCAAACATCAGCACTGTCAATACCTCCATCAATGCTACCGTTTATAAAAAAGCCGTTGTAACGGATAATTACAGGGAATTGAAACTGCTCTTCGCCGGCGACTACAGTATCATTTTCAGAGCGTATAATGATGGCGCGGCTTATCGCTTTACGTCATCGGCAAAGCAAGCGTTCACCGTCGAAAGCGAGCAGGCGGAGTTTAATTTTCCCGCTAACCGCAAGGCTTATATCGCTTATGGCAATATCTCCGAAAATACTCCCCTCGAAAAGCAATATATGCAGTCGTTTGAACAGACTTACGCATACGTTTTCCTGTCGGATTGGAATAAAAAGCGGCTTGGCATAACGCCTGTAGCTGTCGAAACGACGGGAAGCAAGAAGGTAGTTATAACCGAAGCCGACTTGACGGATTACCCCGGCATGTTCCTCTATCCGTCGAAGCCGGACGGATTGAAGGGCGTCTTCGCACCTTTCCCGAAGGACGTACATCATGAGTATCACCTGCAATCACGCGTGGATTCCCGCGAATCATATTTAGCTAAGCGCGATGGCGCGGGAGCTTTTCCCTGGAGGGTAATTATTGTAGCCGAAAAGGATGCGGATCTGGCTAACAGCGATATGGTTTACCGTCTGGCAACGCCCTCTGAGGGCGATTATTCGTGGGTTAAGCCCGGTAAAGCGGCATGGGACTGGTGGCACGACTGGAATATCTATGGCGTGGATTTTCGCGCCGGCGTCAACAACGATACATATAAGTATTATGTGGATTTTGCCGCGCAGTATGGATTGGAATATTTTCTGTTGGATGCGAGCTGGGCGGTCAGTCAGGCGGACTTGTTTAAGGTGCAGCCGGGCGTTGATTTGAAAGAGATTGTAGAGTATGCCGCCGGCAAGAATGTAAGGCTGATTCTGTGGGTTGGCTATTATGCTTTCGATAAGGATATGGAGAAGGTTTGCAAGTATTACAGCGAGCTGGGATACAAGGGTTTTAAGATTGATTTTATGGACAGGGACGACCAGGTGATGGTCGATTTCCACCGTCGTGCTGCCGAGATGGGCGCTAAATACAAACTGTTGATTGATTTTCACGGAACATACAAACCGACCGGTCTGCATCGCACTTATCCTAACGTCATCAATTTCGAGGGCGTAAACGGATTAGAGCAGCTTAAATGGGCTGCCGCCGGTTATGATCAGGTAACTTACGACGTAAGTATTCCTTTTATACGTCAGGTTGCCGGACCGATGGACTACACGCAGGGCGCTATGCGAAATGCTACTCGCGGTAATTTCAAGGCAATCAATAGCGAGCCGATGAGCCAGGGCACGCGCTGTCATCAGCTGGCTGAATACATAGTCTTTGAATCGCCGCTTTCGATGCTCTGCGACAATCCCGCAAGCTACAGAGCCGAAGACGAATGTACGCGCCTGATAGCTTCCATACCGACGGTCTGGGACGAAACGCGCGTATTAAACGGCGAGATTGGCCGGTATGTAACCATCGCCCGACGCAGAGGTAATGAATGGTTCATCGGTTCATTAAACGGCTGGGAAGCGCTTAGCCTCGAACTTGACTTGTCCTTTCTCGGCGAAGGCAGTTTCACGGGCGAAGTCTTTCGCGACGGAATAAATGCCGCCCGCGCCGCCCGCGACTACAAACGCGAAACCATAACTATCCCCACAGACAGAAAAGTAACCGCCAAATTAGCGCCGGGCGGAGGGTATGTGATGCGAGTAACTGTGGAGAAATAATATAGCGAATACTCTGTATTCCGCCTGACTTCCCGACTTCCTGACTTCCCGGCTTCCTGAATTCCTGAATTAACTTATCAAATAAATTCCCTATCTTTGCGGCCGATTAATAACAAAAACTTACTTGTAATGAGAAAATGGCGAGTTGAAGACTCTGAAGAATTGTACAATATCAAGGGCTGGGGAATGGATTACTTCTCGGTCAATGAAAAAGGACATATCGTGGTAACGCCTAAGAAAGACGGCGCTAAGGTTGACTTGAAAGAGTTGATGGATGAACTTGCGCTTCGCGACGTAGATGCACCTCTGCTGGTGCGCTTCTCGGATATTCTGGACAACAGGATTGAGAAAATATCCAACTGCTTCGGTACGGCGGCTGAAGAGTATAACTACACGGCGCAAAACTTTATTATCTATCCTATAAAGGTCAACCAGATGCGGCAAGTGGTGGAGGAAATCGTCTCCCACGGCAACAAGTTCAATATCGGGCTTGAAGCCGGCTCGAAACCTGAACTCCACGCCGTCCTCGCTATCAACACAAGCCATGATTCGCTTATCATCTGCAACGGCTACAAGGACGAAGACTATATCCAACTCGCCCTCCTCGCTCAAAAGATGGGTAAACGTATCTATATCGTCGCCGAAAAACTTAACGAACTCGAACTTATAGCCGAGCTTGCCCGTAAAATGAAAGTTCGACCCAATATCGGCATCCGCATCAAGCTCGCCAGCTCCGGCAGCGGCAAGTGGGAAGAGTCCGGCGGCGACGTCAGCAAATTCGGCCTCTCCTCAAGCGAGCTGCTCGACGCCCTCGACATCCTCAATAAAGCCAAACTCCAGGATTGCCTCAAACTGATACACTTCCACATCGGCAGCCAGGTTACTAAAATACGCCGTATCAAAAACGCCCTGCGTGAAGCCTCACAATTCTACATCCAATTGTGGGCGATGGGCTTTCAGGTAGAATTTGTGGACATCGGAGGAGGTCTGGGCGTAGATTACGACGGCACACGCTCCTCCAAAAGCGAAAGCAGCATGAATTATTCAATTCAGGAATACGTCAACGACTCAATCTCTACGCTGGTGGACGTCTGCGTCAAAAACCAAATCCCTCAACCCAACATCATAACCGAGTCCGGACGTTCCCTGACCGCCCACCACTCCGTCCTTATCTTTGAAGTCCTCGAAACAACCACCCTGCCCGAGTGGGAAGAAGACGAAGAACTGCCCCAAAACGCCCACGAACTCGTTAAGGAACTCTACAAACTGTGGGACGAGATGAATCAGCCGCGCCTGATTGAAACCTGGCACGACGCACAGCAAATCAGGGAAGAATCGCTGGATCTCTTTAGCCTCGGAATGCTGGATCTGATTACCAGAGCACAGATTGAGAAGCTCTACTGGTCGATAGCCCGCGAAGTTTATCACACGGCTATGAACATGAAACATGCGCCCGAAGAGCTGCGCAAGATTTCAAAGATGCTTCCCGACAAATATTTCTGCAACTTCTCGCTCTTTCAGTCCCTGCCCGATTCCTGGGCTATCGATCAGGTCTTTCCTATCGTTCCTATCACCCGCCTCGACGAGAAACCCGCCCGTACAGCTACCCTGCAAGACATAACCTGCGATTCGGACGGCAAAATAGACAACTTCATCAATATGAACAACTACACTTATCACCTTCCCGTCCACACGCTCAACAAACGCGAGCCTTACTATATCGGCGTCTTCCTCGTAGGAGCTTATCAGGAGATTCTCGGCGACCTCCATAACCTCTTTGGAGACACTAATGCGGTGCATATTTCGGTCAACAAGGACAGCTATCAAATCGAGCAGATTGTTGACGGCGAAACTATCGCCGACGTGCTGGAATACGTCGAGTATAATCCCAAGAAACTCGTTCGCACGGTAGAATCATGGGTTACAACGGCTATGAA
>JAITNE010000079.1 GCA_031290635.1 Tannerella sp.
CAATCGGAAATGCAATAGTCTTAAGATGCTGCGTTTTCGTCTTGTAATCAAACTGCTGATAGGCCTTGTATTGATTATAACCATCTCTGCGGGGGTGTATCTGTACTCCGGATACAACCCTGAGGATAGCGGTTTGTTTCCAAAATGTCCGGTTTTTGTGCTGACAGGTTACAAATGTCCCGGTTGCGGTTCACAGCGTGCTTTTCATCACTTGTTCAACGGCAATTTCCGTGCCGCCTTTGGTTACAATCCTTTCATACTTATCCTGATTCCATATATCCTGCTTGGCATATTCATCGAATATGTCGCTTTACCGCAATGGCGTATAGCGTCCCGTCTGCGTCGTATCTTTTTTGACAAGGAAGCCGTTCTAATCCTTGCCGCAATCGTTATCCTCTACACCATCCTCCGAAACACTTAAACCTTTACGTACGTCGCGTACGTGTTGTCCGTATAGAAAATCAAGATACGGTCAATCTTTGGAGATAGTTGCTCCTTGATTTCATATTCTCTGGTTTGTTCTCTGATTTCAGGCTCTCGGATCTCATATTCTCTGGTTTCAAGGGTATTATTATTCGCCGCATAGTTTGCGGTAATTACCTTTGAATGTGTGTCCGGATCAATGGCTTCAACAGTTTTAATAGTTTCAACGGTTTTTTCGACAGCAAACGGAGGAAGCGATTGAACCTGCACCTGCGGTTGAGCCTGTACTTGCTGTTGAACTTGTCCCTGCACCTTATTTACGGGCATGTCGAGGGGAGCAAAAGCCTCCGATTGCTCAGCGAATAAACTCTGAGGCTTATAGTTTTCACCATTAGCTTCTCGTTTCATTGCGCCTATACCAAAGAGCAGCCAGTCAGGATTGATGTAGCTAAAGCGCTTCAAGACCCTGCTTATTACGTCCAAGCTTGGATTGTTACGTCCAGCCATTATATGCGACACTGCCGCCCGCTGGATACCTACGGCGTCGGCCAGCTGAGATGCGTTTAAACCCGCATCATTCATGATTTTAATAAGACGTTCCTTCATAAATACGTGTATATTTAGTTTATAAAAATCTTTGTTTTGAGGTTACAAAGATAAACATAATAATTTACATCTGCAAATTATTTTTGTAAACTATCTTTGTTTACAAATCACAACAGCGCAAATATTCGAGTTTACGTTTGGATACACTCGTAGCAATTTAGTGGTAAATTATACTTAAACTAAAACTTCATATTTTTTAGATAAATGACTGATTATAAATATAATATATCATCAATTTATCCCATTATTTGTATGTTTTGCGGAGATTATTCGGCTAAAAAAGCTCTACTTAGGGCTAATATTCAAGTATTACTTTATAAATATGATATAACTAATTGATATTACACAATATAACCATCGAAAATAACCCAATAACAATGTGTTACAAAAGTATAGTTTACATTTGTTCGCTTGTGTTTTGTTCGGTAATTATGTAAACAAATCTACCTTGTAGGCATTGAATATACTGTAAACAATCATGTAAACATTCGTATAATATACAAATATAACTCAATATACATTTGTAAACTCAATTAGGATAGGGTAGGGTGGTTACATCTGTAAACACCATCTCAGAATTATCTGTGTAAAAAGCATCTAACGCATCGCTGCTTAATGCATTATTTTATACAGCAGTTCCTTGTAGATGTCGCCGACTTCGGTGGAATTATTGTATTCAAAACCTTTGGATTTGGCGTCGGCAAGGCGTATCTCATGTATGATATTGTAGATTTTTATGCCGGAATAGTTACGTAAGCCTGTCTCATAATCTCGCGCCTGAATGTCCCACTGCAAATTTAACGCCCTCATAACGCTGAAACCACTATTTGACGTTGATTTGGCATAGACGCATATCATCAGGTTTGCAAAATAGTTGAACAGCGACGGCAGTACCTGCTGTATAGGGTTGTTTTTGGGATTCTTGTCAAAGTAGTCGGCAATACGGTTGGCGCGCAGGACGTCTTTCATTGCAATGGCATTGACAAGCTCGAAACTGTTATAATCCTTGCTCAATCCTATGTTTTTTTCGATGATTTCGGGAGTTATGCGCTTCGAGGGGCTGTTTTCGAACACAACATGTAGCTTGTCGGTTTCCTTGACTAACTTGCTGAGGTCGGCGCCGAGATAGTCGGCCAACATCTGCGCCCCCTTCAGGTCGATTTCCAGACCGCGCTCCTTCATGTATGAAACGATGAAGGAAGGCATCTCGTTGTCGTACTTCTTCTTCGATTCAAAAACTACGCCAATCTTCTTGGCTTCGGCGCAAAGGCTCTTGCGACCGTCGAGTTTCTTGTATTTGTGGCATATCACAAAGACGGTCGAAGTCATCGGTTGTTTGACGTAATGGCTCAGATATTCGATATTGTCGAGTTCCTGAGCCTCCCTGACGACTACTAACTGTCGCTCGGCGCACATCGGATAACGGCGAGCTGCATTTATGACGGCGTCAACCTTTGAATCGGCGCCGTAGAATATCGTTTGATTGAAATCGCGCTCATCTTCGCGCAGCGCATTTTCTACGATCAATTCTTCAAGTCTGTCGATAAAATAAGGCTCTTCGCCATGCAAAACATACACGGGAGCGAAATTTTTGTCCTTGATATTGCGACTTATGTCTTCAAAACCTGTTTCTTTCTTTGCCATTGATTAGAATTATTATGAAGTAAAATATTATCCGAAAGATATTCCCATATTGCGTCCTTGACGGATGAGTTCGTGGTCGGTGGGAACAAGTTTGGTCTTGCCGGCGACCTCCGACAGGTCAACAGATGATACTACGTCGCCGCCCTGCGAGCAGACCATGCGTCCGAAACGTCCTGCGGCAATCAGTTCGGTGGCATGTCCTCCAAGTCGGGTCGCCAGGTTGCGGTCGAAGGGCGATGGATTGCCGCCGCGCTGGATGTATCCGAGTACGGTGGTGCGTACTTCAAGTCGGGTGGCGGTCTCAATCTCGCGCGAGATATACTCCGACGGGGTTTTGCAGGGGGTTTTAAGACCTTCGGCTATTACTACGATTGAATAGGGTTTGCCGTTTTGTGCACGTTCGAGGATTTTGCGGTTCACCTGATCGATGTCGAAGCCTGTTTCGGGTAGCAGGATTATATCTGCTCCGCCGGCCATTCCTGCATATAAAGCTATCCATCCGGCTTTGTGTCCCATGACTTCGACGACCATGACCCGCTTGTGAGAGCTGGCGGTCGAGTGTAGGCGGTCGATTGCTTCGGTGGCTATGTTTACCGCCGTGTCGAAGCCGAAGGTGAAACATGTTCCGGCTACGTCGTTGTCTATCGTTTTAGGTACTCCAAGGATGTTCAATCCTAACTGTGATAGTTTGTAGGCGGTCTTTTGCGTGCCGTTGCCGCCGATACAGACTACGCAGTCGAGTCCCAGGTCTTTGTAGTTTTGAAGGATGATTTTAGGTTTGTTGTTATCACCGTCGTCGAGGATTTTTTTGAATGGTTTTTCGCGCGAGGTGCCGAGGATTGTGCCTCCGAGGTTGAGTATGCCTGATAGTTTGCGTTCGTCGAAGGCTTCGATGTCGCGGTTGAGCAGCCCTGAAAAGCCGTTATGTACGCCGATGACTTCCATCTTGTAATGCAGCAGCGCCGTTTTGCCGACGCCGCGAATTGTTGCGTTGATGCCCGGACAGTCGCCGCCGGATGAGAGGATTCCTATCTTCATAAGATGCTGTAAAAATATTTTAGTCCGATATTCAGATATACGTTGCCGAAGTTGTTGGCTACTCGCGATGAGGCCGGGAATGTGTTTCGGTGATACTCGGCGAACAGTCCCAGGTGTTTGTGGAACAGCTCAAGTCCTGCATAGTAGTCAAACCCGTAAACGTGGAAGTAATGCTTGACGTCGTCGTCATCGATATAATCGAGCAGATTGGTCGAAAGCATAGCGTAACCTATTCCTGCGAAGGGCGAAAGTGAAAGGTTATCGCCGAAATGTATTTTGAGAAAGCGGTAACGCAAGGACAGGACGCCGCAAGCTGTAGAGTGTGTGTCGCCAAAATCGCCGTAAGAAAACGATTTATTGTATGTCGTAGGGCCGGCTGCCAGGTATAATCCGAAACTCTCTTCCTTGCGGGTTGCTATTTCTATCCCCATTCCTATTGCGGGCGCTGCGGTGAAAACGTTTTGCAGGTTTCCTACAGGCAGGATGCTTCCGAGGGAGATGGTAGCGTCCATCCTTTCTCCAAATGAATATGGTTGCGCCTCAGCTCTGTAAGCGTGAGTAACAAACATGATAGTAAGTATAAGCAAATATCGGGTCATAAAATTAGAAATTAGAAGTTAGAAATTATCTGAAGAAGTCATCCGAAGAAGTTATCATCCAAAGCAGTCATCCGAAGAAATCATTATCCGAAGAAATCATCTAACTTACGACCTTATTTGCTTTGCCTTTTCCGGTCGGTTTCGTCTAAGATAACTTTGCGCATGCGCTGGAAGTTGGGGGTTATCTCGACGTATTCATCGGCTTTGATGTACTCGAGGGCGTCTTCGAGACTGAATACTATCGGCGGCGCAAGGGATACCTTGTCGTCCGAACCTGATGCTCGCATGTTGGTCAGCTTCTTCGATTTGGTTACATTGACCACTAAATCGCCTTCTTTGGAGTGCTCGCCAACGACCTGACCGGCATAGACTTCTTCGCCCGGAGCAATAAAAAATCTGCCGCGCGATTGCAGGTTATTTAGCGCGTATGCGAATACGTTGCCCGTTTCCATAGCGATGATTGAGCCGTTCTGACGACGTTCTATGTCGCCTTTCCACGGCTGAAACTCCATAAAGCGGTGCGCCATGATTGCTTCGCCGGCCGAGAGCGTCAACACAAGGTTGTTAAGCCCGATTATGCCGCGCGAAGGAATCGTAAATTCGAGGAAAGTGCGCTCGCTTTTGCTTTCCATAACCGCCAGCTCGCCGCGACGACGTGTTACTACGTCAATGATGCGGCTGGCGCACTCGTCGGGCAGATTTATCGTCAGCCGCTCTACCGGCTCGCAGCGGTGGCCGTCAATCTCCTTGATGATCACCTGCGGCTGTCCAACCTGCAGCTCGTAGCCTTCGCGACGCATGGTTTCAATCAAAATCGACAGGTGCAGCACTCCGCGTCCGAAGATAATCCATGAATCGGCCGAATCAGCCAGCTCAAGGCGCAGGGCAAGGTTTTTGTCGAGTTCGCGCTCGAGGCGTTCAAAGATATGTCGCGAGGTAACGTACTTGCCGTCCTTGCCGAAGAAGGGCGAGTTATTGATGGTGAAAAGCATCGACATGGTAGGCTCGTCGATGGCAATGACCGGCAACGCTTCGGGCGTCGCAAGGTCTGTAACAGTCTCGCCAATCTCAAAACCTTCGATGCCTATCAGCGCACAAATATCGCCCGAAGCAACGGCGTTGACCTTCTTGCGTCCAAGCCCTTCAAAGACGTCAATTTCCTTTATCTTCTGACGTACATGCGTGCCGTCGCGCTTGCAGAGCATCACGTCCTGACCTTCGCGCAACGTCCCCCGATGCACCCGCCCGACGGCTATACGGCCTACATATTGCGAATAATCGAGCGAAGTAACCAGCATCTGAGCTGCACCTTCGAGGGTTTGAGGTTCGGGGATATGTTCGATAATATCGTCCAGCAGGGCGAAAATATTATCGGCAGGCTGCTTCCAGTCGGCGGACATCCAGCCTTGTTTGGCAGAGCCGAAGATGGTCGGGAAATCCAGCTGATCTTCGGTAGCGTCGAGGCTGAACATCAGGTCGAACACCATCTCCTGTACCTCCGACGGGCGACAGTTAGGCTTATCGACCTTGTTGATAACCACGATGGGCTTCAACCCAATCTGAATCGCTTTCTGGAGCACAAACCGCGTCTGCGGCATCGGTCCCTCGAAGGCGTCAACGAGCAGGAGGCAACCGTCGGCCATGTTGAGCACGCGTTCAACCTCGCCGCCAAAATCGGCATGACCCGGAGTGTCGATAATATTTATCTTGTAGTCCTTATAGTTGATAGAGACGTTTTTGGCGAGGATAGTGATCCCCCTTTCGCGTTCCAAATCGTTACTGTCGAGAAACTGGTCAGGCTCGGCTTGTCCCTCGCGGAAAAGTTTCCCAGCCAGGAGCATCTTGTCAACCAGGGTAGTCTTACCATGGTCAACGTGTGCTATAATCGCTATATTTCTTATTTTTTGCATAAAAAACCATTAATATGAGGCCGCAAAGATACTAAAAATTTCATCAAAGAGAGGGGGAAGAGAGATTCTTTATGGTCGGAAGCATGTCTGCTTTCTTATGAAGAATAACTTCTTATATCTTCTTTCTTAGGAAACATAAATGTTCTGGGAGCGTTCAGAAGCACTCTGTAATAGTACCGAAATGCTCTGGGAGCGTTCAGCGACATTTTGTAATAGTACCGAAATGCTCTGGGAGCGTTCAGCGGCATTTTGTAATAGTACCGAAATGCTCTGGGAGCGTTCAGCAGCATTTTGTAAGTATTACAAGGCCTTTATTGCATGTCGCAGATGTCCTTCCCCCAGAGGAACGAAGCAATCTAAGAGATAAAGTTGCAAGATTGCTTCGTACTGGACAAGTCCTGCGTCATCTGCGTGCCCTCGTCGTGCTTCAAAATTATTTTTTTCGTCCGATATGATGCTTAATATAAAAATAATGCGTACCTTTG
>JAITNE010000090.1 GCA_031290635.1 Tannerella sp.
CGCTGCCTGTCCATCCAACAAAATCAAGGGTTGAGGCTTGCCCGGAGAGTCTATAATCATAAAATCTTTGGGGTCAACGGGGTCAATGCCGGAGTCTTTTATCACTGCTCCTTTGCCTGCTGCCTTTCCGGTGGTAACGACGATAACTCCGTTTTTGCCCCTGTCGCCGTATATCTTTACCGCCCCCTCATCTTTGAAGACGGTAACGGTTTCAATGTCGGCAGACTTCAGTTCTTTGAATACGGATAGCGACGCTTCCTGTCCATCTAACAAAATCAAGGGATTAGTATAACCGGGGCGGTCGAGAAAGTTGAAAATGTTGGACTCATCGGCTTTTATGACGTTAGCGTCTTTCCGAATCGTCAGCTTAGTCAAACCTCCATCGCTTACGACAGTATGACTGCTCTTCAGGTTTCCTTTAGTATATTCAACCTTGACCGTGTCCGGCGCTGCCGTCAGGTCATTAGTGTAGTACGCAACCCCGTCTTCCGTAGAAGAATTAGTTGCGGGATCAGCCCCGAAAGATACATTGTATCTGTATTCGGGCTTGGCAAACGCCCAGGAAAACGCCAGCAACGCAGGCGCAATCAAGAGAACGGCTAATTTCTTAGCGCGGTTGGATTCAATCTTTTTCATCATCTTAATTCGTTTTAATTTGTAATATGTAAATGAATTTGTAAACGCAAAAATCGGTATTTTGAAGGTGTTGTTGATAAGCGCGGCATTGTAAACGGCTCGCGAGTAACCATGTTTCAATACCGAGTGGTCAGCCAGAAATTCGTGGTTTTGCTTCACGGCAGCCAGGTAAACCCACGCGAAGGGGTTGAACCACAGCAGAGCGCAAACCACCTGCGCCACAACTGTATCTATATAATGTTTCTGCCGGATGTGCGCCTTTTCGTGCTCCAGGATCAAGGTCTTTTCCATCTCTGACATGCCCGACTGCATATCCATAAAGATGTATCCGAAGAGGGAAAAGGAAGACTTGATGCCCTTTATGTCGATGATATCAGTATGATTGCCGGCGTTGCGGCGGATCATCTTCCATATCTTCCACAAACCCAGAAGGTGATACGCGGCTATCAAAATCACGGCTGAGAGATACCCGGCCGCAAGCATGAAGCCCGTCCAATCAAACTGCTCTGCGGCGACGTAAGTTTCCATCACCGGCGAGTCGTAAACCATCATCACCGGCTGATAATTAATGTCGATGTAGTAAGTTCTGTGGCATAACGCCAGCGGAAACGCCGCCGCCAAACCCGTCAGGAGGAAAGCTCGGTTGAAGCGGAAAAACGGCTCGCTGCGAAGGAATACGCGGTAAATCATCCAGAATACCGCTATCCAGATCGAGGCTTTCAGGAGGTAGATTATGAAGGCTTCCATTCCAGCTCCTTTCTTGTTTCTTCGAGGATTTCGTCCAGCTCCTTTATCGTGAGATTGTTTTCACGAACGAAAAAGGACGCCATCGAAGCAAATGAATTGTCGAAATAGTTCCTGAGTACCCCAAAGAACTGCGATTTAGAGTAATCCTGCTTCATCACTGCCGGCGAGTAAATGTTTACCTTGCCGACGCTTTCGTGGCTGACGAAGCCTTTGTTCTCAAGAATCGCCAGGACGGTCGATGCCGTCGTTCTCGCCGGTTTAGGGTCCGGAAACCTCTCCAGAGCTTGCTGTACCGTGCATTCCCCAAGCTCCCAGAGGATTTGCATGACCTGTTCTTCTGCTTTTGTTAACTGTATCATAATTTTTGAGTTTAAAAACGCTGCAAAGGTATGTCTAAATTTTTAGACGGAGAAATTTATTTAGTTAAACTTTGTCTAAAACCTGAATATTTTTAAGTATGAGAAAAAATACCTATCTTTGCAAGCAAATAAATACAATAATTATATGAAAGAGAAACAGAATTATTTCACCCGCCGGAGCTTCCTTAAGTCGGGTGTGCTGCTTACAGCCGGTATTTCAGCCGGCCGGATGTATCCTTTTAACGCTACAGTAACTAACCGAAGGCAAATTTCTTCTGATGAAGACGCGCTCTACGCCGCTTTCAGCAACCCGCCCGCTACGGCTAAACCTTTCGTCCGATGGTGGTGGAACGGCGACAAGCTAACCTCCGCCGAAATCGTCCGCGAACTCGACGTAATGCGCGAAGCAGGCATCGGCGGCGTCGAAATCAACCCGATAGCCTTCCCCGGTGGCGACGACCTCGGTATCCCCTCCATGCCGTGGCTTTCGGACGAGTGGATAGGGATGGTCAAGGTAGCCCTCCAAGCTGCCGAAGAACGCGGTATAATCTGCGACATCATCGTCGGCTCCGGCTGGCCTTTTGGAGCCGAAATCCTTGAAGGCGACGACCGTTCCCAACTCATCACCCTCGCCAGCCAAAAGATTCAGGGACCCGGCAAGGTCAAAATTGATCTTGCGAAGATAAAAGAAAGCGCCAAACCACGCATCGGATCTCCCTGGAAGGGCATGGATATTGACATCTACGAACTTTGCATAGCGCCGGTGAAGATGGATAAGGTCGTGAAACCCAAATGGCTGAAGATTGATACCGGCCGCAGTGAGATTGAAATCGACGCTCCCGCCGGTGAACACATCTTATATACTTTGGTGAAGGTTACGGGCTTCCAGGCTGTAATCAACGGCGCTCCGGGCGCCGCAGGACCCGTCCTGAACCACTATAGCAAGTCGGCTACGGAGAAATTTCTCAACCGCATGTCCGACAAACTTTTCCCCCAACTCAGCGGACTGAAGGGCTTTCGCGCAATGTTCTGCGACAGTATGGAACTCGAAGGCGCTAACTGGTGTCCCGACTATCTTGAAGAGTTTCAACGCCGCCGCGGATACGACCTCAAACCCTACCTGCCCTACGTTCTATATAAGGTAGGACACATGGGTCATATCGACCGTACCGGCGACATTACCCAACTCAGCGGAAAGGCGCAGGAAGAGGTTTCGCGCGTCCGCTATGACTTCTTTACTACTTGCATGCAGATTATTACCGATCGCTTCCTTATTACTTACACTCAATGGTGCAACCGGCATGGCTTTAAATCCCGCATGCAACCCTACGGAAATGAATTTCATCCGCTGGAAGCTTCGCTAAATATCGACATACCCGAATGTGAGACCTGGATGTGGCGCAATACGGTGAACGACCGCAGTGTCCGCGACTTTGTCAACAGTCCGGGCTATACTAATATCAACAAGTTCGTGGCTTCGGCTACTGCTCTGGCCGGCAAGAAGATAGTTAGCTGCGAGGAATCCACGAACACCGACCTTGTGTTCAACATGACCCTCGAGCAACTGAAAGTCAACGGCGACCAAAGCAACCTCTCCGGCGTGAACCACTCTATCCTGCATGGCTTCAACTATTCTCCGCCGGAGACGCCCTTCCCCGGCTGGATTCGTTACGGCATGTTCCTTAACGACCGCAATACCTGGTGGCCGTACTTCCGTCAGTGGGCTGCCTACAAGACCCGACTTTCGGTTGTACTGCAGGAATCCTCGCCTTTTGCCGACGTTGCCCTGCTGCATCCCCTCGCCGACATGTGGACTATCCACGGTCCGCAGCGCGACCCCTTCCCCGGACTGCATTACCCCGCCTATCAGTACAAGGTCTGGGAAGGTATCCACAAGAACGGCAACTCCTGCGACTATACGAGCGAAAATATCATCCGGCAAAGCAGTGTCGAAAACGGCTGCCTCACCTACGGCAAACGGGCTTACGGCACACTTATCCTGATGGAAGTCGAAAGCATGGAGCCTGCCACAGCCAGGATGATTGCGAAGTTTGTTGCCGGCGGCGGTAAACTGATTTTCATCGCCAAAGAGCCGTACAAGTCGCCCGGACTGAAGAACTTCAAGAGCCGCGACAAGGAAGTAGCCGCTGCCTTCAGCGCCTTGAAGAAGGCTTACCCGCAACGCATATTTACTGTCGAAGCTCCCGAAGGAAAAGGCGAAAATATCGTTGAATGGTTCGGCAAAGTGCAGCGCCAATGCGGAATCAAGCCCTACATGCAGATAGATAATCCCACTAAAGCCGTTAGCCAGATACGCACTCAATCCGCCGGTCGCGACGTCTTCTTTCTTAGCAACGCAAGTTCCGATGAGGCTTACAAACTGAAGGTCGCCTTCCCCGACTCCAAGGGCAAACCATGGCGATGGGACGCTGAAACGGGCGAGAGATACCCTCTGACGACGCTTGCGGACGGTCAGCTGGAAATCGACCTGCAACCATCGGAGTCTCAACTGATAGTTTTTGATACTAATATCTTCCCTGTAACCCTGCAAGCCCGCCTGCCTGAGCCTGCCGAAACCGCCGGTCTCGAGCTGCACGATTGGACTTTGCGCCTTGAGCATATCGACGGCAGCGAGAAGACTATCAGCATTCCTGCTCCTTTCGACCTGGCTTCGGATGAGGCTACGGTAGCTTTTGCCGGCCGCCTCTACTACGAGAAGCAGTTGCCGGCTTCTGTTGCCGACTACAATTGGCTTGACCTTGGCCGCGTGCATGGCGTCTCGGAGGTTTATATCGACGGCGTTAAGATAGGAAACCGCTGGTATGGTCGCCATCGCTATCGCCTTCCACGCGACAGCGGCGGCAAACAACTGCAAATCAAAGTTACAACCACCGTCGGTAATTACCTGAAATCATCTCCCAAAAACGAAATCGGTCAACGCTGGACGCGAGGACAGAAATTCGCGCCGGTAGGGATAGCAGGACCGATTAAGGTGAAGTAAACGAGTTTGCAGGTATAACTTTTGTTCAATAAAGAAGTAGAATTATGAGAATAGCTAATTATTCCGATTTGAAGAATCATCTAAAGAGTTATCTTGACACGGTAGCCAATGACAGCGAGCCGCTTTTTGTTCACCGTAAGGGGAATAACAGTGTTGTAGTCATTTCTTTGGATGAATACAATGCCGGCAAAGAAACCGAATACATTTCGTCGTCTCCCGAAATGATGAAACGTCTGAAGAGTGCAGAGCAAAACATGCAAGCAGGGCAAGGTGTTTTAATCAATATAGACGAATTGTGATGGATATAGTGTTTTCACCGGAAGCACAAGAAGATTATGCTTATTTCTACACTTCCACAACCGTTATCCCTGCGCCGCCGAACTGTACGTGCTCGTCATGAAAGCTGCGGACGCCGGTAGTGGCGAGATACTCACGGATAATCCGGCGAAGGATACCATTGCCGGTGCCGTGAAGGATGCGTACTTTTGAAACGCCGGCAAGCATGGCGTCATCTATATAGTATGTAACAGTCTGCAAAGCCTCGTCGCCACGCATGCCGCGAACGTCGATTTCCTGCTTGAAGTTGAGACGCTTTTCGTGCATGGCTTCGGTGGTTTGCGCACTGATAAATGTGTCTTTGCGCGTAGTTTTCTTTAGCTGAGAGCGGCTGACTCGTTCGAGTTTATCCGTCTTGATTGTACTCTTTAGCATCCCAAAGGCTACAATGGCCTGATTGTCCTTGATTTCAATCAGCGTTCCGACGGCGTCCTGACCCTTGATTCGCACCGCATCGCCGATAGATAGTGCGGCGGGCTTGGCAGTTGCGTTTTCTACCGCAGTGCGTGTCTTTTTGGCCTTGTGTGCGTGCAGTTTCTGTATCTTTCGGGCTATGAGGGCGTCATCTTCGTGCGTTTCAACGAGGGTAGTCTTGAAGAGATCGAGTTCCTGTCGCGCGCTGCGAGTACGTTCTTTGTCGGCTTGGGCTTCCTTTATTTCGCGAATGGTGTTTTCAATCTTGGCATTGGCTTCCGACAGGATTTGTTGGGCCTCTGCTTTAGCCGATCTGACTATCTCTTTGCGTTGGGAGTTGACGTTTGCAAGGTCATGCTCGTATTGAACGATGAGGTCTTCGAGTTTTTTCTCCTGAACACGTATTTGTTGACGTTTGCTCTCCCAATAACGCTTGTCGCGGACTATGTCCTGCAAATATTTATCCATATCAATGTAGTCGCTGCCGACCTTGGCGGAGGCTTCGGCTATGACGTCGTCAGGAAGACCTATCTTGCGGGCGATTTCGATGGCAAATGAACTGCCCGGACGACCTGTCGACAGCTTGAAAAGAGGCTGCATAAGATGTCGATCATAGAGCATCGCGCCGTTTTGGACGCCGTCATGGTCTTCGGCATAGAGCTTGAGGTTGCTGTAATGCGTGGTTATTACTCCAAAGCTGCCTTTGCGGTTGAATCTGTCAAGCAACGACTCCGCAAGCGCTCCTCCGATGACAGGCTCGGTGCCGCTTCCGAACTCGTCTATCAGTATCAACGAGCGGGCATTGCAGTTGCGCTCGAAAAACTTCATGTTTGTAAGGTGCGAGCTATAGGTGCTCAGATCATTTTCAAGGCTTTGTTCGTCGCCGATGTCGATAAATATCTGTTGAAAGACGCCGGTCTGCGAATGTTCGCCGACAGGTATCAGTAAACCGCACTGCAACATGTACTGCAAAAGCCCGACCGTCTTCAGACACACGGATTTGCCGCCGGCATTGGGTCCGGATATGATGAGGATGCGCTTGCTGTCGTGCAATTCGACGTCGAGCGAGACGACGGACTTGCTTTGTTTGCGTAGCGAGAGCATCAACAAAGGGTGTACGGCGTTGTGCCACGAAATCAGGGGTTTGTTTTCGACTGCGGGCTTGGTCGCGTTGACGTCTTTTGCAAACAATGCTTTGGCGCGGATGAAGTCGATTTCAGCGAGAAAGGAGTATGAAAGCAAAATATCCGGCACTGTTGGACGGATGAAGTCTGTAAAAGCTGTGAGAATCCTTACTGTTTCGCGTTTTTCTTCATTTTCAAGCTCGCGGATACGGTTGTTTGCTTCGACGACGGACTCCGGCTCGATGAACACAGTCTTGCCGGTGGCGGATTCGTCATGTACAATACCTTTAATACGGCGTTTGAATGCCGGAGCGACGGGTATCACAAGTCGGCCGTCGCGCATTGTCGGCGATACGTCCTTGTCCACAAGTCCTTCGGCCTGCGCCGCGCGTAATACGGATTGCAAATTGCGCGAAACACTGCCTACCATCGAAGTTATTTCCCTCCTGATGCGCTGTAACTCGCTCGAGGCGCTGTCTTTTACCCTGCCGTACTTGTCGATTATGCCATCTATCTTCGAAACAAGTTGTGGGAAGACGGGGATATCTCCTGCTAACGCGGTGAGCGAGGGGTATTTGCGTTCTTCACACTCTTCCGTACGACGAAAAAACCTTATTATATCGTAGATGGTTTGCAGAGATCGCTTGAGGTCGAAGAGTTCTTTCTCGTCAAGCCATGTTCCTTCCGGACGGATACGTCGAAGCGAGTAGCGTGTATCTATGAAATAGTCGGAGGGGAAGCTGTTTTCATCCTGAAGTATATGCAGGAACTCGTCGGTTTGGGATAATAACTCCCGTATCATGCTTATGTCCGCAGAAAATGCTATGCTTGAGACTTTTTCTCTGCCGAGTTCGCTCAAACATTTGTCGTTAACGAGTTGTTTTATCTTGTCGAAGCCGATTTTTTCTTCAAAATTATGTGGATAGGTATCTTGCATAATGATTTGTTCCCTTAAAACAGTGTTGATCCATATCTTTGCATAATAATTTATTCTACGACAACAGTTATTTCAGACCTTATTTCGGGTCGCAGGGCAAACTCCAGCTTCTCTTTATCCCTGTCGATCTTGAACGAACATGTGTTGTTACCCGATGGATTGATGAATGCAGCGTAGCGAAAGAGGTATGAGAAGACTGTACAGTTGTTTTTATTTTCAAACGCCTTCGTAACAAGCGGATACTTGGACTTGTCCCACTCCATGCAGTCGGGAAAACCGTTTGCATCAGTGAAGCGCGTGCTGTCGGCACGAAGTTTCAGCGTGTTGACGAGGAATTGTTTGTAAGCGGAGGTCAGTTTCTGCGAGCTGGGTTCGGCGCGTTTGTCTGCGATATAGTCGATCATGTCGTAAGCCATCATTCCGGCGTTGTATGCGGGCGAGTACGGGTCGATGGAGGCTATTTGGGAGAGGTTTTCGATGCTGTAATTTACTCCGGTGTAGTTATATTTTTTCTTCGAGAGCCTGAACTGCACGTTACGACCGTATTTGAGGTAAGGAAATTGCATGATCATCAGTGAGATGTGGACTTCGGCGAAGTCTTCGATAGAGAATCGCTCGTTCATCAGCTCATTGGCCTCGCATTCCCAGATGATTCGACCTTTCTGCATGGTTTGGTCTTCGAGTCGAAAGCCAAGTTTGAGGATGTATTGCGCCTCTGTTTCAATGGTTTCGGATGGCAGAAAGGGAAACTTGACCATGCGATCGAGGGAAATGTCGTAACGCCAGGTGTTCGTCTCTTCCGACAGTTTTTCTTTGGATGATTTCCTGGTTGTTTTGGGCTTGTAATTTGGATTTTTGGTGAATGAATAGTAGATATGCACCATCAGATCCGGTTTTACAGGGTCATACTTCAGTCCGCGCCTGTTCAGTTCTTTTTTGATGAGGTCGTCGATCTTTCGGGCAAGGTCGGGCTGATTGTCGATGCCTCCAACGAAGTCGAATGATTTGAATCGCGCGAAATCGATGCTGTCTTTCGTAGCTGTAGTTGAGAACGGACATGTAAAGAGCCTCTCCTGAGTGCTTTCAACGGCGTACATCGCGAATGCTGTGGCCATTTGTTCCTCCGAAAGTGCGTAAGGATTCCTGCACTCTTTCTTGACCTTCACCTGGTTGGCTTCTTCGCTGAAGTTCTTGACAGTCAGCGAGACGATTTCCTTGCCCGGCGGGTTGAGGAAGAGGTAGATGTCGTCGAGTTTGTCTTCCGTGATTGTGATTCCTTCGACGGCCGTGATGACGTCGTAGGGCTTGATTCCTGCCAGAGCTGCGGGTGAGTTCGGATGTACGCTCGTGATTACGGGATAGCCCTTGCCCCAGTGCGGATCGTTGCTTATTTCGAAGCTGAAACCGTAACGACAGTTGATTTCCTGAGCCGTGATTGCTGCCGTGATGCTGTTTAAGAGGATAATAATCAGTATTGTTCTCATTCTTGTTGTTGTTTTTGAAAGGTGCAAAGGTATAAATTTTTTGCGATATAATGAAAATAAGAGTTGATAACCTTGCAATTATCAACTCTTACCTAAAGTCGGGGTGAGACGACTCGAACGTCCGACCTCCACGTCCCGAACGTGGCGCGCTAGCCAACTGTGCTACACCCCGCGACTGTGTTTCAACTACGAAATTGCTCCGTATTGCGCTGCAAAGATACGGATAATTTTTGAAATACCAAATATTTTGCAAAAAAAATATCCGCACAGAGGTTTTTTTATATCCACAAAAAATATTTTGTCCATAGATGAGAGGTGTTTC
>JAITNE010000148.1 GCA_031290635.1 Tannerella sp.
GGCTCCTTGTGCAAGTCCATACGTGGTGAAAGCGTATCGTCAATGGCAAGTTTGAAGGTGTCAAACATGATGGCTTTCACGTCCTCCTCAATAGCGTCCAAGTCCTTTTGCGAGGCCACGCCGGCAGCAACCAATTGTTTACCGTAACCAATGATGCAATCCTGCGCCTCCCAAGCCTCTACTTCCTCTTTGGAACGGTAAGACGAAGCATCGGAAGGCGAGTGGCCGCTGTAACGATAAGTCAGTACATCAAGCAATACGGGGCCTTTTTTCTCTTCTATCAAGGCTTTTTTCCGGCGGTAGGCGTCGATGACAGCCAACGGATTATAGCCGTCCACACGTTCGGCATGCATCTGTTCGGGGTTCACTCCGGCGCCGATACGGGCGGCGACGTCATAACCCATCGTTTCGCCGCAGGTTTGTCCGCCCATTCCGTACTGGTTGTTCATTATGTTGATTATCACCGGCAGTCCGCCTTTCATATCACCTTCCCATAGTTTGGTAAACTGGTCCATTGCAGCGAAGGAGAGGCCTTCCCATACCGGGCCGCGTGCCATTGAACCGTCTCCGATGTTGGCTACGACAATTCCCGGTTTGCGATTGATCTTTTTATACAGAGCTGCCCCTACGGCAATGCTCCCGCTTCCGCCTACGATGGCGTTATTAGGATAGATACCGAATGGGGTGAAGAACGTATGCATGCTTCCGCCCAGCCCTTTGTTGAAGCCGGTTGTCTTGGCGAATATTTCCGCCAGCGCTCCATACAGCAGGAAGCGGATGCCTAATGCTCTGACGTCCTCGCCGATATATGATTTTTTCACGACGTTTACCGTGGCGCCGTCCCAAAAATCGTTCATGATTTTTTCGAGTTCCTTGACGTCTAATTTCCGGATTGCACGCAGTCCTTTGGCGAGGATTTCGCCATGGCTCCGGTGCGAACCGAAAATGAAATCATTCACGTCAAGCGTATAAGCCATACCCACGGCGGCGGCTTCCTGTCCGGCGGACAAATGCGCCGGACCGGGGTTGTTGTATTCGACGCCGCTGTATTTACCGGTCGTCTTAACAAGTTGCAACATAGTCTCAAACTCACGGATGACGAACATGTCATGATAGATACATTTCAACTCTTCTTGCGTGAAATTCTTACTTTCAAGTTCTTCTTTCACGGTTTTCTTGTACTGGTTCACAAGAATAGGTGTAAATTTGATTTCACCGGCCGCTCTTACTTTTTGGGGGTCGATAGATTGTACTTTTGGCATAATATAAATTATTTAAATGTTGTTAATTCTGTTCTTATGATTCACTCTACAGTGCAAATACTGTTTCTTTGAAAATCTCCGATACGGTCGGGTGGGGGAAGACTACTTCTTCCATCTCTTTGAGAGTCATTTCCTGATCGATAGCCAGACATGCGCCGTAAATCATTTCGCTGCAAGGGTTTCCTAAGAGATGAACTCCAAGCACTTCGCCGTATTTCGCGCCGACAAGCACTTTGCATAAACCTGTACCGCCTTCATTTTCAGCCACAAAGCGACCAGCATAAGCCATCGGCAATTTGGCAATACGGTAGGCGACGCCTTCCTTATTTGCAATTTCTTCGGTCAGGCCGACGCTCGCCACTTCGGGATTGGTGTAAACGACGCCCGGAATAGCGTTGTAGCGCATCGTGTCAGGGCGTCCGGTAAGGTTGTTGACGACCACTTCGCCTTCGCGGCTGGCCGTATGCGCCAACATCGAAAAGCCTGTAACATCGCCCGCAGCGAAGACGTTAGGAACATTGGTGCGCATCTTTTCATCTACTTTTACAGCGCCACGCACTAACTCAACGCCAAGGTTTTCCAAACCCAGACCGGCTGTTACTGCTCGGCGTCCTACGCTGATAAGGATTTTATCGCCTTTGGCTGATAGTTTATCGCCTGCAGGCGTCTCATAAACGACCTCGTTGCCCTTGACTTCCACTACTTTACACGAAATATTGAACTTGACGCCTTTTTTTACATAAATATCGCGCAACATGGCGCTGATTTCGCTATCCAGACCGCCTAAAATTTCGGGAAGCATCTCGATGACAGTTACTTCTGTGCCTATACTATTGTAGAAACTTGCGAACTCCATGCCAATCACGCCTCCTCCTATGATAACGAGAGAGTGCGGTTGTTCGGTCAGTTGAAGGATTTCGCGGTTGGTCAGGACGACGTCGCCTGCTTCCTTAACGCCGGGAATGGGAGGAACTAAAGCTTCGGAACCGGTGCAGATAAGTAAGTTAGCCGCTTTGAATGATTCGCTTCCTGCTGTAATTTCTATACCTTCAGTCGAGCGTCCTTTGATGTAGGCTTCGCCTTTGACTACCTGCACTTTATGCGCTTTCATCTTAGAGCCTACTCCGGCAACTAACTTTTTGACTACCTTGTTCTTACGCGCTACAATCTGAGAGAAATCAAATGTAACGCCCGAAGCCTGCACGCCGTATTTGTCGCCGTGCAAAGCGTAATCATAAACTTTTGCGCTGTAAAGCAACGTTTTCGTCGGGATGCAACCTTCATTAAGGCAGACGCCACCGAGTTCTTTTTTTTCGAACAAAACGACGTTAAGTCCTTTTGCTCCTGCGCGTTCGGCAGCTACATAACCGCCCGGACCGCCTCCAATAATTGCTAAATCTATCATATATATTAATATTGTATTTTTATAATACGAAGTCGAGATTTTCGATTTCTACGGCAATCTGCTTCAGGAAGCGGGTTGCTTCGCCGCCGTCGAGTGCGCGATGGTCGTAGGTCAGGCTCAAGCCGATATGGGGAACGAAGCCATAAACGCCGTTGCCAAGGTCTTTAGGGCGTGGTATGATAGTATTCACGCCGAGTATAGCAGCTTGTGGAAGGTTTATGACCGGCGTAAAGATTTCCACGCCGTAGTTGCCGAGGTTGGAAACGGTGAATGTCGCAGCTTCGGGCGAGAGCAAATCGGGGTCGATAGCGCCTTTCTTGCAAGCGTTGGCTACTTCCTTTAATTGTTGTGCGAGGCCTTGAATTGTGAGGTCGTCGGCGTTCTTGACTACCGGCACCATTAAGCCGCGTTCGGTATCGACGGCGAGAGCAAGATGTACTTTCGAGAAATAGCGGATGCCGTCGCCGAGGAAATGCGCATTGGCGTTAGGGAACTGTTTGAGGGCTTTGATAACAGCCATACAGACCATATCATTGAGAGTGATATCGGTCGGGAAACCGCTTTCAACAGCCTTTTTGACCTTCTTACGCAGCGCCATGATGCGTCGGGCGTCGGCGCTGAGGTGGTGCGTGAGTTGAGCGGAGTTTTGCAGCGATGCGTGCATGGCTTTCGCA
Source organism: Tannerella sp. (assembly GCA_031290635.1). Classification (GTDB taxonomy): domain Bacteria; phylum Bacteroidota; class Bacteroidia; order Bacteroidales; family Tannerellaceae; genus Tannerella. Next base: position 3,342 of record JAITNE010000148.1, read on the forward strand.
ATGATTTTACGCATATTGGTGAGCGGTTTAACCACGCTGTCGGCTGCATAGACAGGGTTTTTGGCTGCTCCGACGTCTGCGCCTCTGGCTTTACCTGCCGGTCCGCTGCCTGATTCGGGTAATGATGCACCTGTTGCTTTGATAATCGCTTTAGCTAAAGGCGTTGTTTTCGGAAACAGGTCGATAACGGCCTGCACGTCGCGCTCAATAACTCGTCCGCCCGGACCACTGCCTGCAAGCGTTGTCGCTTGTACAGCGTTCTTGTCGGCTAAAATTTTTGCGCGGGGTGAAACGGGGGACGTCTTGCCGGTGCTCGAAGAAGCCGCCGGTTTATCAAGCCCTGTCGATGCTGAAGTAATTGACTCCGAGACAGTTGGCTCTGTAACCACTGCCGCCGTTGAGGTAGCTTCCGGACGAAATTCTTCAACCGATTCGCCTGGGTTGCCTATGACCATAAGATTGGTCAGTACAGGGATTTCGTCTCCTTCGGCAAAAAATATTTCGAGAACCGTACCGGCTGTTTTGGCCTCTTCTTCAAAAGCCGCCTTGTCGGTTTCATACGAAAAAAGGATGTCGCCAACTGCAACGGCGTCGCCTTTTTTCTTTAAAAACTCTGTCAGGATGCAACTTTCGACTGATTGCCCCTGTTTTGGCATAATAACTACTGTCGCCATATAATGATATATTTTTAATGTTATAATATCGTTTTCAGACTGCAAAGGTACTGCCAAAAATAAATATATACAAATTATTTGTGATATTTTGTACAACGCAGAGCTATCATGTTTTATTCAAAACGTCCTGATTTCCATTGGAATTTCAGGGGCATGTCGTTGATAATAACCTTGACTTTTTTCGCAGCGTCTGCATCAAGATACTGTGGAGTAGTAAATTCGGCAGTCAAATCATTACTGTCGGGACTAAGCGAATACTTCACCAAACACATATCCAGAGAGGTTTTCGCGTCTATATACGCCACAGAGACGGTATCGGCGTCAGTACGCAAAAAACGCTCGATAGTAGCGGCTGTAAACAAGTCGGCAGTAGGCAGTTGCTGCCAATCGGTCGTATAGAAGCGTACGTGGCTATCGGCTACAGGTGCATAAACTGTTGTAATCATGCACATTACATGCGTGTTGTTGATGAGTGGCAGGAGGCGCAGTTCGATAGTCGTGCGTTCGGTTGACTGTAGCAACAGATACTTGTCGGTCAGTTTGAGCAAAGTCGATTTACCTTGCATGGTGTTATCCAGAGTGGCTGTTTTGTCTGATTTATAGAGGTCAAGCAAGTCCTTACGCCATGCGTTTTCGAGTTGCGTAACAAACTCGTCAGGCATACGAATGAACACTTCGTCCATGTTTTGAGCGATAGCCGAAAAAGCGCTGTAAAAAATCAACAACAAGTTAATAATCAATAGTTTCATAAAATTTTTATCGTTATTTTGTCCCCAAATATAAGAAAATCATTCCTAATAACACTAAAAAGAGGTCGAAAGCTTTTCGTTTCAAGTTTTTTTCGTGAAAGAAAATCGCTCCGGCGATGAAGGTAACAATCACGCTGCTGCGTCGAATCATAGAGACGATTGAAATCATCGAATCCGGGAAACTGAGTGCATAATAATATATCCAGTCGGCGACAGTCAGAAAGAGCGAGACGCAGAGGATACTCCATTTCCATCGGAAGGGCGTAGTATGCTTGCGATGCGGATACCACCGAAGCAGCAGTATGGGCGTTATCATTATCAGTTGATAGATATTGAACCATACCTGCAATGTCATTACGTCGAACGAGTGCAGGAGATGCTTGTCGTAAAGCCCGCTGATAGCGCCTAAAATGACCGATACAACGGTATAGAATATCCATTTGTTGTGCGTAAAACAAATGCCTTCTTTGCGACTCGACGAGGATAGCAGATAGAAAGAAAGAATTGACAGCAGGATGCCCGTCCACTGGTATAGATTCAGTCTTTCGCCAAATAACAGCATTGCGCCTGCGAGGGTGATAACCGGCTGGGTAGCTTTGATAGAACCGGTGATAGTCAACGGGAGATTTTTGACGGCGGCATAGCCTGTAATCCACGAAATAAGCACTATCAACGATTTAATCGACACGTAGCCATGAGTAGTCCAATCGACGTGCGGCACGACAAAGAGCGTTCCGTCAAGAATGTCGGTTGTATATGACAAAATGACGAAAGGAACACATATAAGGCTCGAAATCAGAGCGTTAAGAAAGAGTACGGGAATTACTGCGTTGTCGTCCACAGCTGCTTTCTTGAACGTATCGTAACAGCCTACTACAAGGGAAGATATAAATGCAAATACAAGCCACATAACTATGTTACAAAAATATTTGAAGGATACTCAATTTCGACTAAAGCCAAGCCCTCGGCGGGGGCCGAAGTACCCGCTTTGCATCTGTCTTTAGCTTCAATAATCCGCCTGAAATCGGCAATAGTAATCTTTCCTTTCCCAAGCTCAAAAAGTGTGCCGACAATAGCTCTCACCATATTGCGCAGGAAGCGGTCAGCGCTGATTTTAAAGACCCAGCCATCTTCTATTTTGTCCCAGCGCGCTGTATGGATGCGGCAAATGTTGGTCTTGACGTCAGTATGCAGTTTGCTGAAACTTGTGAAATCTACATATTCCTTGAGAACGTTACAGGCTTCGTTCATAGCCTCGAAATCCAAGTTGTGAAGCGACATTCGGCATATCCATTCGTAAGCAAAAGGGTTCTTGCGCTCGGAAACGAAATACATATATGTACGCGACAGAGCGTCGAAGCGTGCATGGGCGTCATCTCCGACACGCATTATCTTGTCGATAGCTATATCGTGTGGCAGCATACGGTTGAGTTTGTCAACTATATGTTCCGGTGAGGCAATAGCCTCTTTGACGTCGAAATGCGCAACCATTGTGCGAGCATGAACGCCTGCATCGGTGCGTCCGGCGCCTAAAAGGGCAATCTCGCAACGCAAAATCGTAGTCATAGCCTCCTCGATGATTTGCTGAACACTCATGCCGTTGGGCTGTCGCTGCCAGCCGCAGTAGCGTGTGCCGTTATAAGATAAATATATAAAATACCGATTCATTTATTTGATTATGACGCACTTCCTTTTATGTCAAAACATACATTTCGGAAGGCGTCATCCTTTTTAATGCAGTAAGCGAGACGTCTTTTCCTACCTTGATACCTTCTTGCAAAAGGCGGAAATCAACCGTTTTAACGGCTAATTCGGGATGATTGTTTTCGCGGCTCAAATGGCATAACCAGATATTTTGGAGCTTAGGGGAGAAAAGTTTGGCCAGAAACTCGGCAGCATCATTATTGCTCAAATGACCGGTGCCACTCGAAACGCGCTCTTTCAGAACCTGAGGATAAGCGCCGTTCATCAGCATTTCTCTGTCGTAGTTAGCCTCAAACACTAAATGATTAGCCTTTTCGGCATATCGACTTATAGCATCGGTTATGTGTCCGGCATCGGTTACAATCACAAATGTATGCTTATTGTACTCGATACAGTAACCCACATTGTCGCTACTGTCGTGAGGCACATCGAAAGCGGTTATTTTGAAGTCTTTGATATCGAAAGGCGTCTCTTTTTCAATCACTCGTTTGGACAGCGTCAATACCTCTGATACATAACGGCTTCGAAGTATTCCGGCATGAACTCTTTCGGTTGCGAAAACGGGGATATTCAAACTCTCGCCAAGCTGACCTACCGACTTGATATGATCGGCATGGTCGTGTGTTACCAGGACGGCCATTATCTGTTCAAAGCCAATGCCGTTATCTTTCAATGTTTTTTTTATCTGACGCACACCTATTCCTGCATCTACGAGGATGCCGAACGATTGTGTTCCGAGATAATAGCAGTTGCCGCTACTTCCGCTTGCCAGACTTAAAAAAAACATCTTTTCCATATTGTGAATGATAGTTTGT
>JAITNE010000181.1 GCA_031290635.1 Tannerella sp.
ATAATTGTGATTCAAAATTCTGTTTCAAATCAATTTTCGGAAAAAACAATCCGCCACAGCTTCAAAAACGCCGCCTGAAATAATAAAATTGATCGACTTTTTTGGGACAGCCTCTCTCAGCTATGCGGGTGTTGTTTCTGATGCGGGTTGCATATAGATTTCTTCCATGTAAGTGATGAATGCTTGATTGACCATTCGAGTGCCGCCGGGGGTAGGGTAGTTGCCCGAAAAATACCAGTCGCCCGGATGGTTGGGGCAGGCGGCGTGCAGACCGTCAAGCGTTTGATACACAATCTCGATTTTTGCGCGGATAGTCGGTCCGCTAAGCATCTTCGCCATCTTTACGGAAATCTCTTCGTCGGAGAAAGGCGCATAGACGTCTTTCACAAAGTTTATGTTTGATACGGTGGAAGCCCGCAGCTGCTGTTTCTTAGCGTTGTTGTAAGCGTTGATGATGATATCTTCGCGTTTGCGGTCGCGTAGCAGTTCGATTGCCGCCCTGAATGCGATAAACTCGTCCATACTCGACATGTCGATGCCGTAATAATCGGGGTAGCGTATTTGTGGAGATGAGGATACGAATACAATCTTGCGCGGATTGAGGCGGTCGAGTATGCTGATAATGCTTTGTTTGAGCGTTGTGCCGCGCACTATACTGTCGTCGATGACTACAAGATTATCTTCGCCCGGGCGGATACTGCCGTAGGTTATGTCGTAAACGTGCGCCGCGAGGTCGTTGCGACTGTTGCCTTCGGCTATGAAGGTGCGCAGTTTGATGTCTTTCAGCGCTACTTTCTCGCTGCGGATGCGTTGGGCGAGTATCTTGCGAAGGTCTTCTTCAATCAGCGCTACGCCTTTTTCGAGTATCTGAGTTGTTTTTTGGTGGTCGAGGTGTTTTTGCAGACCTTCGAGCATACCGTAGCAGGCTACTTCGGCGGTGTTGGGAATAAAGGAGAAGACAGTATTAGCGACGTCATAGTTGATTTTGCGGAGTATAGGCTCGACGAGGTTTTCGCCGAGCTTTTTGCGTTCCTTATAGATGTCGATGTCGCTGCCACGCGAGAAGTAAATCCTCTCGAAAGAGCAGGCGCCAAGCTGTTTGGGGTCGAGCGCCTGCGTGGTCTTCACACCACCGTTGCTACTGACCATCAGCAGTTCGCCACGTTGCAGTTCCTTTACATTTTCGATATGTACGTTCATGACCGTTTGAATTACCGGACGCTCCGAAGCCAGCACGACTATTTCATCATCGGCATAATAAAAAGCGGTACGAATACCCCAGGGGTCGCGTATCGCGAAAGCTTCGCCGCTGCCCGTAACGCCGCACAGCACGTAGCCGCCGTCCCATGTTTCGGCCGCTTTGCCGATGACGTTGGTAAGGTCGATATTATCTTCGATAGCCCGTGTTATATCAAGGTTTTGGAATCCTTTGCTTTCATACAGACGGTAAAGACGTTCGGCTTCGCGGTCGAGGCGATGGCCGAGTTGTTCGAGGATGAAGTATGTATCCGAGAAGTTGCGCGGATGCTGTCCGGTTTGCGTCAAGTCCTGAAATATCTCGTTGACGTTTGTCATATTGAAGTTGCCGCAGAGGGCGAGGTTACGGGCGCGCCAGTTGCTACGGCGCAGGAAAGGGTGGATATACGAGAGTCCGGTCTTGCCGGTTGTGCTGTAACGCAGATGTCCCATGTAGAGTTCACCGGCAAACGGGAGTTCGTTTTGTGCAAAGACGGGATCTTTCAGGCGGTCGGGCGGCAGGCTTTTGAAGTTGGCATAGACGCTGTCGAATATCTCGGTTATAGCGCCGTTGCCGATGGCTCGTTCGCGAAACATATACTCTTCGCCGGCTTTGGCTGCGTTTTTCACGCAAACTAATCCGGCGCCTTCCTGACCGCGATTGTGCTGCTTCTCCATCAAGAGATATAGCTTGTTAAGACCGTACATCCATGAGCCGTACTTCTTTTGGTAATACTCCAAAGGTTTTAGCAACCGTATCATTGCGACCCCACATTCGTGCTTTAATTGTTCCATTATCTGAAATAAATTTGCTGCAAAGGTAAGGATTATTTTCCTAAGTGAATTGATTTTACTACTTTTGCGAAAAAAAGTAAGATGATAAAACAAAAGATTTCTTTAGTTGGACGCGGTTATTGGTTGCCATTCGTACTGATAACCTTCTTCTTTTTCCTGTGGGGATTTACTCGCGCCATTCTCGACGTGCTCAATCCCTTTTTTCAGGAATCGTTCCGGATAAACAAGACACAGGCGTCGCTTATTCAGTTTGTAACCTATCTGGCTTATTTCGTGATGGCTATTCCTGCCGGAATACTGATCCGCAGGCATGGTACGCGGCACGGGGTTGTCGTCGGGCTGATTGCTTTTGGCGGTGCGGCTCTGGCTTTTGTTCTGAGTCGCTTTTTCGGCGAACATATTTTCTATTTTTACTTGCTGCTGCTCTTTGTTATAGGATGCGGACTTGCATGTCTGGAAGTGGCTGCCAATCCCTACGTTACGCTGCTTGGCGAACAGGAGACGGCGGCAAGTCGTATCAACAGGGCGCAGTCGTTCAACGGTCTGGGCTGCATCCTCGGCTCGCTGCTGGGAGGCGCTTACTGTTTTTCGACCGACGCTCCCAATATTTCAGCGCCTTATATCGTCATTGGTCTTGTAGTGCTGGTGATTGCCGTTTTGTTTTCGAGGGTTAAGCTACCGGAGTTTGTAATGGATGACGCCAAGACGGACGTCGAGCTGAAGCCACGCGGGTTGATGCGTCGTCCCATGTTTATTTTCGGTCTTGTCGCTTTATTTTGCTACGAGATAGCTGAGATTGCCATCAATTCGTTTTTTATTAATTATGCTACCGAAAATAATATGGCTCAATGGCTGAGCGAGGCGATTGACAGCGTTTGGGGGATGAAACTAAATTACAATTTTATTGCTTCGATTGTATTGTCTGTCGGGCTGTTTCTTTTTATGCTCGGACGTTTTGCCGGCAGCTGGGTGATGGGTTTTGTGAAGGCTGAGAAAGTACTGCTGATATGCGCTGTCGGCACGGTAGCGACGAGCGGTCTGGTCGTGATGGATATTCATATCGTTTCGTTTGTGGCTTCGATACTGATTTTTGTGTTTGAATCCATAATGTTTCCGACGATATTCGCTTTGTCGATTAAAGGCTTGGGCAGTCTTACTCAGAAAGCTTCCGCCGTGCTGATGATGACGCCGATAGGTGGCGCTGTCGGCACTGTGTTGATGGGTATGGCGGCCGACCATCGCGACATGACTTTTTCGTTCCTCGTTCCACTCCTTGCATTCATCGTCATTCTCGCTTATTCAACCATAAAAAAACTATTTGTTTAGTTTGCTGTCGATGAGGAGGATGATTTTCTCCGCGTTGGTTTTTTCAATCTTCATGGCGGTTATTTCGCTGAGCGTCAATGCGAGTTCGTAAGTGGCGCGGATGGCTTTTTTGTCGTTGTCGGAGAGGTAGAGGGCGAAGGCTTTGCCTCCGGTATATTCAGCTTTAACGCGTTCTTTTTCAGGAAGATTATATACAAAGTTGGCTATCATCTTACAGTTTTCACCTTTGTAAGTAACGACTTCAGTGATGTTTCCCAAATCCTTGAAACGATAATTCAGACCTCCGTCGTAAGCTATGGCGGGCGTTTCGGCAAAGACGCCGCTGTTGATCGACAGCTTTAGACCTGTGTGTTCGAGCGGACGACTTCCGAAATAGACGCTTGCCATGTACATCTCGCCGTCTTCGTTGACGCCGTAGCGGATGTAACTTCGTTCGATGTTGCGTTCGACCGTCATAGTCTTCCAAATATAGTTGCCTTTCTCGTCGTAAACGGTATCTTTCTCAAAGACAAAGCCGATTTTGAGCTTTGTCAGCTCGCTTTCGCGGATGGGCAGCAGGCTGTCGCAGTAGGCGATGTTTTGTTCGCGCTCGCCGCGTTCTACAAGGCGCATCAAGGTCAGAGCTTCGCGACGAATCTCGACCTCGCGGGGGAATAGTTGATTGATAGAGTCGATAGCGCTCTTGGCAGCAATGAAGAGCTTGCTGTCGTACATTTGCTTAGCCTCTTCAAGGCGTCTTGCAGCTTCGTTGCTATTGCCGCAGCTTGTAAGTATTAATGCTGTAAGCAGCAATATAGCCGCTAAATTTGTTCTTAATTTCAACATAAATTTTTTCTGCAAAAGTAGTGATTTTTATTCAGGGAACGGATTTTTATCTATGGTTATCAGGAAATGGATTTTTCGTCATTCCGTATCGATACGCAGCCGTTCCGTTTCGATACGCAGCCTCTCCGTTTCGATACGCAGCCGTGTATAATCACGAGTTTCGAAGCCATCTGCCTGTCATACTCGCTTGTGTTGCCAGTTGGCGTAGCGGAGATATAAGATGCTTCCGATAAACAGTCCGGCGAAATATATTATCTCGACGGTGAAGCAGATATGTACGGGTTGGCGGAAATATAAACCTAATACAAGTATGCTGACGGTGTATATTACAAGCACGCCGAGTTCGAGCAGCAAAGCCGGCTTGGTGTTGCCGGTGCCCGAAACGCTGTTGAAAAAGACCGATGCTATGGAACTTATAATCAATGCTACGGAGATGACGTAGATTGACAGTACGGATTCGTTTATCAGGGAGATGTCGTCGGTATATACCATCAAAACTTCTTCAGGGAAGATGCATATCAGCGAAACGCAGACGAACATTATGAAAAACGACATTCGCGAAATGCGCCTTACAAGCGGCATGACGTCGCTGATGCGACCTTCGCCGATAATATTGGTAACGAGTGTGTTTGACGTGGCCGAGAGTGCATTAAGCGGGATGAACATTACTATATATATGCTTCGGACGATGTTTGCTATAGCGAGCGAGTGTTGCCCCTGACGCTCGACGGTTGCGAAAAAGAGCAGGAAAGTGCCCATCGAAACGAAGTACTGCAGCATCGTGTATGACGAGATTGAAAGAATACGCCTTACGAGCCTGAAGTCGAAGCGTCGAAAGAACGCCATGCCGTATTTCCTGCGGTCAACGGCCGTAAAAGTATATACCACAAAGAAAAGCGCTGAAATCATCTCTGCTATGACTGAAGCGACAGCTGCGCCTTCGACGCCGAGCTGCGGCATTCCGAAGTGTCCGAAAATCAACGCATAGTCGAGGAAGATGTTGGAGGCGGCCATAACGATGGCGTTGACGGTCAACATGCGCGTTTGAGTTATTCCTACGTAGAAAGCTCGGTACATCACGGTAACGGATGCGAAGAAAAAGCCGGCTATGCGCCACTTGATGAACGACATCGCAGAATCAAGAATTACGTCCGACGAAATCATAATCCTCATAATATTGCCGGCATAATAAAATGAAAGCCAAAATATTATGGCGGCAAGCAGCAGCAGGAAGATTAAGCCCTGCATGAGCGTCGGTCCGATGGCGCTGTAGTTTTTCTCGCCGTTACGTCTGCCGATAATTATCTGTACGCCCGTGCTGAAGCCGAAGAAGACAGTGAACCAGCAGATGTAGTAAAGTCCTCCCATGGCAGAAGCGCCAAGTTCGACTTCACCGACGCGTCCGAGGAAAGCGGTATCCGTTACGTTGATGATGTTTTGCGCCAGCAGCCCTATGATGACAGGCAAGCTGACGTTGCGGATATGTTTGCAGGAATATGGTTTAATGATGGTTTACTTTAGTTTGTTGGTAGCGGTATCGGGGAAGATGATAGCAGGTCTGAAGCGCTTGGCTTCATCAAAGTCCATCTGAGCATACGAGATTATAAGGATGACGTCGCCGGGCTGTACGCGTCGAGCCGCCGCGCCGTTGAGACAAATCACGCCCGAACCGCGAGCGCCCTTGATAATGTAAGTTTCAAACCTCTCGCCGTTATTGTTGTCGAGTATCTGTACGCGCTCGTATTCAATCAGATTGGCAGCATCCATAAGGTCTTCATCGACAGTAATACTGCCGATATAGTTGAGATTGGCTTCGGTAACCGTTACGCGGTGAATTTTTGATTTCAGAACTCCTATAGTCATTTTTGTAAATCAATATTTTATGTTATCAATAAGTCGCACGTCTCCGCAAAAGACGGTTATACAACCGACGGGTTGCTTGGAGGCTTCCCAATCGACAAGAGGCTGCAAAGTGTCGCCGTCAACAATCTCGAAGTACTCGACCCTGAAAGGGTGAATAAGATTCAGCGCGGCGATACACCATTGTTCGGTCTCTTTAACACTTCGTTTTGCGGCTGCAAAGATACAACTATCTTTTAATATATGCGAAATAAGAGGAGCAACTTGTCGCTGTTCGGGCGTAAGTCGGGCGTTGCGGCTGCTCAGGGCAAGTCCGTCGTCTTCGCGTACTACAGGGCAGGATACAATTCGGACTGTCGAGCCTGATTGCCTGCACATTTCGCGTATAACGGCAATCTGCTGGAAGTCTTTTTCACCGAAGAAAGCGCAGTCGGGTTGTACTGTGTCGAACAGCTTGCTTACCACTTGCGCAACTCCGTTGAAATGACCCGGCCTGAAAGCTCCCTCCATCACATCGGCGACTTTGCCGAGCTGAAAGACGCGAGTATCCGGTTCGGGATACATTTCGGCTTCGGAAGGCGCAAAGACGTAGTCGCAGCCCGTCGGCAGCAGCAGTTCGCAGTCGGTCTCAAGAGTACGCGGATAGGCGTGGAGGTCGTTCTTGTCGTTAAACTGCGTCGGGTTTACGAAGATGCTGACTACGCACACATCGCACGTCTGCCTGCATTGTTCTACGAGGCTGACATGTCCGCGATGCAGCGCTCCCATTGTAGGTACAAATCCGACGGTCTTGGCGGTCTCTCTTTCGACGGCGAGCGCAGTCATTAACTCTTTGATATTCAGAAAAATTCTCATTTGATAAAATTAAAAAGTGTTGTCAATTCGACTGCAAAGCAACGAAATAAATTGAACATTTCTGCATGGAATCCGATTTTTTTCAGTACCTTTGCGGCGATTTTAAACGAAAAAGCATGGCAGCAGCAGCTAAGAGAATTTTATTTATTGTTCAAGAGATTATTCCATATTTGCCTGAGACGTATGTAGCCCGTATTTGTCGGGATTTACCTCATGGCATACAAGACAGAGGGAAAGAGATACGAACCTTTATGCCTCGATACGGTAGTGTCAGCGAGCGCAGGAATCAGCTACATGAGGTTATTCGGTTATCCGGCATGAATCTTATAATAAACGATACCGACCATCCATTGATTATCAAGGTAGCTTCAATACAGTCTGCCAGAATGCAGGTATATTTCATTGATAATGATGATTACTTTTCACGTAAAGGCATAGTAGCGGATGATGACGGCACGGAATTTACAGATAACGACGAGCGAGCTATATTTTATGTCCGGGGAGTGCTCGAGACGGTGAAGAAGTTGCGCTGGATGCCCGACTTGATACATTGTCACGGTTGGTTATCAGCCCTGACCCCTGTGTATCTCAAGCGCAGATACGGCGACGATCCCGCTCTGTCGAGGGCAAAGATTGTTTACACCGTGTATGACGATCCCTTTACTAATACGCTTAGCAAGGATCTGTACGCCAAGGTCAGGCATGACGGTATGAGCGACCGCGACCTCCAGCTGATAAAGCCTGCTGCCGACCATGAAGCATTGACCTGCCTTGCGGTCAAGTACGCAGACGGCGTTATTCAGGGCAATCCTACAATAAACCCTAATGTAGCAGAGTTTATTGAGCGAGAAAACAAGCTCTTCCTGCCTTTTCAGGAGAAAGATACTTATATGGACGCCCATAACGAGTTTTATGACAAATTACTATATCCTAAAAAATAAGAATATGAATATGAAAGATTTCAGGTATGCCGCATGCTGCTTTATAGCTGCGATAATGCTCGGCTCATGTAATGATGATCTGACGACGGTCGGCTCGACTATTCAGCCGCCCTCGGATTTGATAACCCTATATACGGATACCTTCACTATGAAGGCTTCTACGGTGAGGCTCGATTCGGTGTTTGCCAAGACAACGACTTGCATGTTAGGCACGATACACGACCCTGTGTATGGAGAGATGAAAGCCGATTTTCTTTGCCAGTTCTACTGTCAGGAAGCGTTTCAGTTCAGTTACGAGCCATATCAGGGGAAGATTGATTCGATTGCTCTTTTCCTGATGTATCCCGCGTCGTCGTGGTACGGCGATTCGCTTACTCCGATGCAGGCTACGGTGTATCCGATAAAGGAAACGCTGAAGAAGAACTTCTACACGAATGAGAATCCGGAGATTTACTGCGACATGTTGAATCCCTTAGGTTCAAAGGTTTATACCGCCCACGACAATACTGTTTCCGACTCTATCCGCGCAATTACAAGTACGTCTGACGTCAACTATTATACGCCTAACATACGTATTAACATGCCGACCTCGCTGGGGCAGAAGTTTTACGACGAAACGATTAACAATCCCTCCTCATTTGCTTCTCAAGCGGCGTTCAATACCTTCTTTCCCGGTCTGTACATTACCACAACTTATGGTAGCGGCAACCTGATAAGTACGGTAGGGGAATACCTTTTTCTGCGTATCTACTACAATACTGCTCTCAAGGATGAGCTTGACCGGGATTCGTTGGCATTGCGTGTGCAGGATTTTTCGGTAACAAAGGAAGTTGTGCAGATAAATCGCTTCCAAAACAGCAATATAGACGCCTTGACGGAGCAGCATCCCGATTATGCTTATATCAAATCGCCGGCAGGGGTATGCGCCAAGTTTGTGCTTCCTACAACCGAAATATCGAAGCAGTTGGATATACACGACCGTTATATCAACGGATTTTCGTTCAATCTGCGTTTCCTGCCTTCCGATGAATGGAACTTTGCGCTTGCCGAGCCGGAGTATCTGCTCTTATTACCGGAAGATTCGGTCAAGACGTTTTTCGAGACAGGTATAATAGAGGATAGCAAGACGTCTTTTATTTCGTATGATCCATCGAGCGCTACCTCGCCTTCAGCTACCTACTACGGACATTCCACATCGACGCGCACTTACGCCTTCGGCAATATCAGTGCGTTGCTCAAGGCGCATATCGACAATTCGCCCGATAAAGACTTGAGTATTATAGTTGTGCCGGTCAATCGCAAATATTCTTCTTCGTCTTCGAGTTATTACTCTACGTCCACGACGGTTTACACGACGGAGATTTCAAACAGCTTGACGCTGTCGGGCGTGAAAATTCGCACTGAAGACGAATATATGAAGGTAATCGTCTTGTCGAGCAAGTTCGAGAATAATTAAGAATCAACTGATTTTATACGCCATAAGGCTGTTGCCGTGTCGGACGTAAAGGACTCCTTTATAGATGACGGGATGCGCCCAATGCTGGTCTGTGCCGAGCGTTACATTGAATTGTCCCTTTATGTCGAACTTTTCGGGTGTAGCGCTTACTAAGGCTACCTCGCCCTTGTCGCTGTAGCAGTATAACATTCCGTCGGCATAGATGACGTTGCCTGTTCCAAAGTCGTTCGACTTGTATTTTGTTTCGCCCGTATTCCAGTCCACACAGTACCAGAAGCGATTGCGTTCGCCCGAACCATAGACGTAATCGCCAACCTTGACGGCGCCGCCAAGTTTGTTGTCTAACTCATGCGACCATACTTTCTCGAAACTGCGTCCTCCGTTAGTGAGCTTGAGCGCCATAGAGCCTAAACCGCCGCCGGTAGTGCTGAAAACCTGACCTTTGTAGTAGATAGGCGTATTAGGGCTGTGTCCGTAAGGGTTTTTCTGTTCCGTTTCCCAGAGTAATTTGCCGGTAGTGGCGTCGAAAGCTACAAGGCTGCTGTCGATAGCAGTTACAATCAGTTTCATATCCGCATCGTCGATATACTGCGGCGAACAGTAGGTCGAAGGTTTTTGGATACCTTCGGACGACCAAATCATTTCGCCCGTGTTTTTATTCAGAGCTACGAAGTTGTTTTTCAAGCCTCCGGGCGTCAGGTAGATGACGTCGCCGACAATCAGCGGCGATTCGGTCATGCCGAACATCAGGTTCAGTCCGTCGAAGTCGTTCAGAGCGTCTTTCTTCCACACTTCTTCGAGCGTAGTCCGGTCGAGGCAGTAGAGCACGCCTCGTCCGCTGAAGATATAGAGCAGTCCGTTGTCCACCGTTACTGTCGAGCGCGAGCCGTTGAAGTTTGTGTTCCACTCCAGCCCGTAAGTTTTTTTGTTAAGCACGTTGCCCTGCGTGTCAAAGACATACAGAATACCTGTGCTGTCGGTCATGCCGGTAACGTAAACCTTGCCGTTAGCGGCGGAGACGGAGGTGTGCCCTTCACCCAGACCGTCGTAATGCCAAAGCAGTTGCGGTCCATCGGCAGGCCATTCTTTCAGCAGACCTGTCTCATTGTAGATACCATCACGATTATCACCGCGCCATTGGGCGGTTTCGGGCGTTGTTGCGCTGCAAGCAGAAAGTAAGCAGCACGCTAAAAATAAAATTCCTGTTTTCATAAAAATGTAATATTTGAGGGCGCAAAGATAATAATTTTACCGAACAAACATCAATTTGATGCTAAAACTTTTTTCTAAGCGACGCACATATCCGTCGTCGCAAGTCGCACGTGTCCGTCGTCGCATGTCGCACGTGTCCGTTATTGAGAGGAACGCCGCAATCCATTCTCCATTCTCAATTCAACTGCCTTCTTATCTCGTCCATTATTTCCATTGTGGCGAGCGAGTTGGCATGAGTGTTTTTCTCCGACTGACGGCGACCGGATTCTATGATGTCGATAAACTCGGCTATCTCATAATAGTATTCGTTGTGCCTG
>JAITNE010000018.1 GCA_031290635.1 Tannerella sp.
TTGTTTGCATAAAAGGGAGCATTTCAAAAGTAAGTTTAGACTTAAACGGAAAGGAAGTCCATTCATTTAAATTCACGTCTTTATTCTTTTCATATCGTTCAACATAAAAAGTGATAATCATGGATTTTGCAGCCGCCTCTTGAATGTGAAACTTATAATTATTATTGCCTTCAGAAGGAATAAGCACAGTTAATGCAGATATAGGCAAACCAAAAGTTTTTGGAGCATTGCTCAAGCGATCCGCAGTTGAATCTTCTTGTGTCAATGCTTCCACATTCTCCAAAGCGACAGAAGAAAGAATTTCCTTCCGATTATCTATACTTACTTTCACAGCAGCAACGACTGCTAATGCGATAACGGCTATAAAGCCAAAAATTTTCTTGTTCATAATCTTTCAATTAGTAATAAATAATACTATTCACTTTTCGCTAAAAACCTTGTTTGTGGATAGTTTTATGACTTTGCCGTACTTTTTGAGGGCTTTCTCATCGACATACTTGGGGTTGCCTACTACGCCGATAGCGACCGGACGACCCTGCAGCTTCTCCTTGTATATCCCGACAATATCGTCGAACTGCATCTTTTCGTAAATCGGGAAGTTGGTCTCGGCGGGCGACTTGTCGTAACCCAGCAGCTTCCATGCCTGATAGGTTTGGCTGGCGCTGCGGTAATGCGGTCGCTCGATAGTTGCCGTCTCCTTGAGGTAGTTCTTCAGGTTGGCCATTCTGTCGGGATATGCGGGCATATTGTTCAGTAAATCCATGAATACGTCGATAGCCTCCATTGTTTTGTCGCCCTGCGTGCCTATATTGCCGAAGAAATGATAGTTCTTGCCGACTATATCGGGACGTATTAAATATCCGTAGGCAGAGTACGCCAGGGAGCGATATTCGCGTATTTCCTGCAAGACGAGAGAGGTGAATCCACCCGAAAAATACTGATTGAAAGCGTTGATGTACGGGGCGTCTTCCTTCTTGAATTCATCGCTTTCGACGAAAAAGAAGATAGCCGTTTGCTTGGCTTCGCTGTTAGGGAGGAAGTAAACGGTGTTCTCGGTGTATTTCACCCGGTCTCTTTCTTCGGGCGAGGTCGATTCTTTTTCGCCCTGCTTGAGCGGGAGGTTGCCGCTAAGTATCTCATAGACCTCGTCAAGAGGCTTGGTTCCTGTATAGTGTATCTCGGCTTCATAGTCGGTAGCACGCTGAAACTCGCCTGTCAGGTTGCTTATCGTAAGGTCGATAATATCATCCTGCGAGAGACGGTCGATGAATGATGATTTTTCGCCGTAGAGGAGATATTCCTGCATTGCCTCGTTCAGTAGCGAGGTTTGCTTCTTCTCAATCATCCGGGATTGAATATTGGAGCCTTGCAGACTGTTCATCTGCTTTTCGTCCAATTGCGGCAGCAATATCTGTCGTGTCAGCAGGTTGCATGATTCTTGCAGATTTTCGTCGAAGCCACTCAATGTTACATACAGATAACTCTCATCAACGCTGTAAGAGTAGGATGCGCCGAGGTCGCTGAACATTTGCTTCACTTCCTGCGCTTTGGCCTGACCCATGACGCCGGCATTGCTCATCAGTTGCACTGCAAATTCGAGTTTGGGCATCTTCAAGGTGCCTGTTCCGTATTTCAGCACTAATGAGAATATTCCGTTTTCGGGATTCTTCGTGTAGAACAGCCTGGAACGGTCGTTAATTTGCTTTTGCTGCACCTCGTCAATCCTGGCAAAAGGATCTTTGGCATATTTCACCGGCAGGTTGGCAAAGGTCTTGGCATACTCCGATTCTACGCCTCTGACGGGCTGTACAGGTTCCAACTTGGGCTTTTCCAGCTCCTTGAGCTTGGGCAACTTGCCTTCGTTCATCTTCATGACGATAAGGTCGTCGCCGAAATATTTCCCGGCAATGTCTTTTATCTGTTCGGTAGTGATGGAAGCTACGATGTCGTTGTAATTAAGCAGGCTGCTCATATCCTTGCCCGCAAGGAAGACGTCGGCAATAGCCGAAGCCTTGTTGGAGGTCGATTCCATCATCAACTCGTGGTCGCGCATCATGCGGTTCTTTACCGACTGTACGAGCTGGTCTTCAAACTTGCCTTCTTTCAGTTTCTTTATCTCGGTTTGCAGCATCTTCTCGACCGAGCTTAGCGACTCGAAGCGCATCTGATTGCGGTCGAAATTAGGCACGGCATAAACCAGCAGTGTGCCCCGCTCTTTCAGGATTTGTGGTTCGGCGCCAACGGCCATAAGGTCGCCGTCAACCTCTAATTTGTCGAGCAGACCTGTACCGCTTGAATTAGATAGTATGGAGGTGCAAATCTCAATCGCTATATCATCTTCGCTCTCGGTCGTAACGCCCGGATAGGACATTATCAACTGCGGATACATTGATATTTTGGCGGTAACTTCCTTGCGGCCTTTGACGGGCGTTTCGGGGTACTGACGGCGTTCGGGGACAGCGCGCTGCTGCAAGCGTCCGAACTTCTCCTTCACAATAGGAAGTATTTCGCTTGTCTTGACGTTACCGACGATTATCAGCGCCATGTTTTCAGGCACATACCAAGTGTTATAAAACTCAATCAGCTTCGACAGACGAGGATTTTTCAGGTGATCCTGCAAGCCTATGATAGAACGGGCGTAGGGATGGCCTGAGAAAAGCGTTTCCATAAGAAAATCCAACTCACGACGGCTTTGATTGTCCTGCGAGCGGTTGTATTCTTCATAGACGGTCTCAAGTTCGGGCTGGAAAGAGCGGAAAACAGGGTTTATCAAGCGAGCCGAATAGAGTTCGAGCCACTTGTAAATCTCTCCCGGCGGGAAAGAGTTGTAGTAAATAGTGTAGTCGTAATTTGTGCCGGCGTTCAGATTTTTGCCGCCCATTCCCTGCACTAAACCCGACAGTTCGCTCGAAACGCTGTATTGAGCCGCTTCCTGAGTAAGTTTATTTATTTCCAGCGCTATCGCCTCTTTCTTGAGAGGCACGGGTGGCGTTGTCAGGTCTCCCTCTACGCCTTTGTCCTTCGTTTTATTATCTTTCTTTTGGGGATCGGCAATATTGGCCATCTCATCGTATTTAGCGATGATCTGCTCATATATCGGCTTTTCCTTTTCCCAATCGATAGAGCCTATCTTGTCGGTTCCCTTGAAGAGAACGTGTTCGAGATAGTGTGCGAGGCCGGTATAATCTTCCGGTTCTTCCTTTGAGCCGACGTTTACCGCAACGATACCGTTCACTTCGGGCGCTTTCGGATCTTCCCACACAAATACCTTCAAGCCGTTAGGCAGCTGGAAGGATTTCAGACCTTGCGCTCCGGCATTCAAGCTAAAAAGGGCGCATATACAAATAATTATAAAAACATTCTTCATAATAAATAAAATTAAAAATTCAACTTCTTTGGTCGGCAAAGATACTAATTATCCGACGAATTTCGTATTTCCAACAAAAAATGGTTATCTTTGCAGAACAAAAAACGGTTATATAAATAATAAGGAGAAGAAGAAATGAAAGACAAACAGATTAAAACTTATGCGCTGCATAATTTTCGTGAGATTCCGCAGATGCGGAATATTCCTGAAGAATTGATACACAACATCGAAACGGTAGGCCGAGTGCTACCGTTCAAGACTAATAACTATGTTGTAGATGAACTGATTGATTGGGATGACGTAGAGAACGACCCGATTTTCACGCTCAATTTCCCTAAACACGACATGCTCGAAATGAAGCATTATCTTGCGATGGAAAGACTGATTGCAAATGGAGCGGACAAGCAGACGCTCGACCAAAAAATCACCGATATTCGTATTGCCCTCAACCCCAATCCGGCAGGGCAAGAGCATAACGTACCCTTTCTGGGCGAAATAAAATTGAAGGGGATGCAGCACAAGTATCCCGAAACAGTATTATTTTTCCCTTTGCAGGGTCAAACATGTCATGCCTACTGTACTTTTTGTTTTCGCTGGCCTCAGTTTTCGGGCATCAGCAAGTTGAAGTTTGCAATGAAGGAGACGGAATTGCTGTTACAGTATTTGCGCGTGCACCGAGAAGTCAGCGATATTCTTTTTACCGGCGGCGATCCGATGGTGATGAATGCTGCGACGCTCTCCGCTTATATTCTGCCTCTGCTCAGCCCCGAATTTGAGCATATTCACTCAATAAGAATAGGTACAAAGTCGCTTAGTTACTGGCCTTATAGATTTCTGACGGATGATGACCATGCCGAGATATTAGCTTTGTTTGAAACGATAGCTAAAGCGGGCAGAAATCTTTCTATTCAGGCTCACTTCAACCATAAGCGCGAGCTATCGACCGATGCGGTGCAAAAGGCGATTGCCGCAATTCGCTCTACAGGAGCGCAGATTCGTTGCCAGAGTCCGCTCCTGAAGCATATCAACGAC
>JAITNE010000082.1 GCA_031290635.1 Tannerella sp.
TGTAATTTTGTTGGTTTAATCCCTTATTTTGTTGGATTAAAACCAAATTATCTAGGTTTCAACCCACTATATCGTCGCTTACAGCCGTAATATCGTCGCTTACAGCCGAAATATTGTCGCTTACATTAGCGACCACTGTTAGTGCCGCAATATTGCAGGGCAGAGCGATAGGCTTCGGTGTAGAACGACAGGGTATAGGTAGAATTTGCTTCCATCAATTGATAGGTGTAGCGTTGCGGATTGATGTAGCATGTAGCGACCGGACGGCTATAGAGCGTTCCCAAGCCGCCCCAGCTTGCGGTCATCATGTTGAATTTGGCGTCTGTGCCGGCGGTTATCAGCATCCGGTCGTCGGTAAGCATTTTGATGATATCAGAAACCGGGAAGTTAAAAGAGTTAGTCGGTTATGTACTACCGCAATAAATAGTTGATTGTTTGTAGTTGGAATCCATAAGTTTGCTTTGACCAGATGGCACAACAAAGGGGCTGAATCCGAATTTAAATCGTTCAATACCATTGTAGCAACGGTTTATGAATATTATGGGGAGATTCTTAATTTCTTTGTCATTTGTTCTACCAATGCTTCCGTTGAAAGTTTTAATGCCAAATATAATTTCAGGGCTTCCCTAAGAGGTGTTTCTGATATAAATTTTCTAATAGTTAGACTGTCAAAATTTATGCCTGAACACAGGGTTTTACTGATGACCCGTTACATCCCCAATAGAAAAAAAATTGATTAACCATCTGCCGTTTAGTATTAAAGCTAACCGTTTTTCCCTATACCGCCATATTTCTACCACCACCGGTACGCGAAGCCTAACAGGAAAACCTCCCTGAGTTGAAGGATTTTTTCGTCAGGCTGGAGGGCGCGGGAATCGTCGAAAGTGTAGAATACTTGTAAAGAAGTTGTGAAATAACGACTTAATGTAATTGCTAATCTGCTATCACCGGTTATCCTTATCAATTCGTAGTTTGTGAAATAGTTGATGTTCGTATCCAGGGTGATGCTTTTATTGAAGCGTATTCCATTCCTCACTAAAACGTTTGAACCGAAGGTGCGGTTAACGTGCTTCGGTGAGCCGTCGGGATAGGTTCCGATAAGTATATCCTTGTCGTTACTGCAAGTATAGTCGAACGTCAGCGGGTTGATGTCCGAATGAATGGTGAAGGCGCGGTTAGGGAGCTTGAACTTGACGCTTCCATCATACGACATACCTATGCCGACCTGGAGTGTGAAGGGTGCGAGGAAGCCTGAGGTCTTGTTGTGCGAATTGGCTTGATAGGTATTGAAAATGCGGGATCTGAAAGTTGAGGACGTCGAATAGTTCCAATGCCCTATGGCCTTGATACCGAAACTGCTATAGATATAGAGTTCGTCCATAGTAAAGTTGTACTTATGCACAGTGTCGGTAGCGGATTTGTTAACCTTATGCGTTGATTTTATCTGGTTAGTGAATTTGAATTTTTTCTTCTCATAGTTAAAGTCGAACACATTATATGAATAGACGTCCATATTTTCGGCATTACCCCAGTTTTTTGACGATTTACTGTAGTTAAACTGCAGGTTAGTATTGAGCGCCGAGGTCCAGTAGCGGCGGTTGGGGATAAACTTGAGGTTCGATTCGACTTTCTCCGGCTTGGTGATAGTTTGTTTCACGTCGAGGCGCACGCTATCATCCTTCTTTTCAATGCTTTCGGCTTTGATGATTTTTTGAGGTTGCTGTTCGTCGAGCCTGTAGCGGAAATTACGCGGGTCGCTAAGCATCACTTCCTTATATGCCAGGTCGTCAAGCCCTTTCTTGAAAATCTCGTAGGCAAACACACGTTTCAGCCGCTTGTTAGTATAAGAAAAAGCAGGCGGGGGGACTTCGGTAAGGCGGATTGAATCGCGCGAGAAGTTATACTCAAGCTTGGGAAACATGCCGCCGCGAAATACTAGGGGGATGAAGAAATCATTATCTATCATAGCCTCCGCAAGCGAACTGTAGCGACCTTCAGGCCATGGTTCCATCGTGGATACAGTCCACGCCATGACCTCATCCGAGAGTTTTACGGGTGTTGAACGCTGTCCTACAGCAGCGCTCACGTGCATCATCAGCAAGATGATAATAAATGCCTTATGTCTAATAAATATGTTCATCGTCAATCTTTTCGTTATGCAATTTCAGCTTGCAAATGTAGCCATTAATTTTGAGATATCAATAAAAAACCGTATTTTTGTCGCTTAAATTTTCATAAAATGGCAAAGACAAAGTACATTTTCGTTACGGGAGGCGTGGTTTCTTCACTTGGTAAAGGCATTGTTTCGGCTTCGCTGGGCAAGCTTTTACAGGCACGCGGTTACAAGGTTACGATACAGAAGTTCGACCCTTACATCAACGTTGATCCTGGCACGCTCAACCCTTACGAGCACGGCGAGTGCTTCGTTACTGTCGACGGGCGCGAGACAGACCTCGACCTCGGTCACTATGAGCGATTCCTCAACGTGCCTACTACCAGCTCAAACAATATCACTACCGGACGCATCTATCAAAACGTTATCGAGAAGGAGCGACGCGGCGACTTTCTGGGCAAGACGGTGCAGGTTATCCCTCACATTACCGATGAAATCAAGCGCAACGTCAAACTGCTCGGCACTAAGGAGAAATACGACTTCGTCATCACCGAGATAGGCGGTACGGTGGGCGACATCGAATCTCTGCCGTTCATTGAGAGCGTCCGCCAGCTCAAGTGGGAGCTTGGACACGACTGCATCTGCATACATCTGACCTACGTGCCGTTTATTCGCGCCGCCAAGGAGTACAAAACCAAGCCTACACAGCACTCCGTCAAGTCGCTGCAGGAGCTTGGAGTGCAGCCGGACATACTCGTCTTGCGCACCGAGAAGGAACTCAACGCTTCTATCCTGCAAAAGGTGGCGCTGTTTTGCAATGTTAC
The DNA here is from genome assembly GCA_031290635.1 of Tannerella sp. Taxonomy (GTDB): domain Bacteria; phylum Bacteroidota; class Bacteroidia; order Bacteroidales; family Tannerellaceae; genus Tannerella. Next base: position 2,938 of record JAITNE010000082.1, read on the forward strand.
CAAAGAGGCCGTCATTCAGTCGGTTGACATGCCTACAATCTACGAAGTGCCGTTGATGTTGCAGCGTCAGAATATGGACAAGATCATCCTTGAGAAGGTAGGTCAGCCTGTAGGCGAGACGCCGGAGATGAAGGAGTGGAAAGACTTCCTCTACCTCAAGGAAAACGCCGTTGAGGAGGTGAAGATAGCTCTTGTAGGCAAGTATATCGAGTTGCAGGACGCTTACAAGTCGATTGAGGAATCGCTGCTTATAGCGTCGATTTACAATGGCAGAAAATTGAACCTCAACTTTGTACACTCCGAAAAATTAAACTCCGCGAATGCTGAAAAGCAGCTCAAGCAGATGGACGGCGTCGTGATAGCGCCGGGCTTCGGACAACGCGGTATTGAAGGCAAGTTTGCAGCCATCCGTTACGCTCGCGAGAATGACATTCCATGCTTCGGCATCTGTCTGGGAATGCAATGTATGGTGATAGAGTTTGCCCGCAACGTGCTCGGACTTGAGGGCGCTAACTCGACGGAGATAGAGCCTGACTCGCCGTTTAAGGTCATCGACATAATGGAAGAGCAGAAGAATATCACCAATATGGGCGGCACAATGCGGCTCGGCACTTACGACTGCGTATTGAAGAAAGGCAGTCGCATCCACGCGATATACGGTCGGCATCAGATACAGGAACGGCATCGCCATCGCTATGAGTTCAATAACGAATACAAGCAGCAGTACGAAGACGCCGGCATGAAGTGCGTAGGCGAGAATCCCGAAACCAACCTCATCGAAGCCGTCGAAATACCCACGCTGCGCTGGTATGTCGGCGTACAGTATCACCCTGAATACAACAGTACGGTCGTCAGCCCAAACCCCTTGTTTGTAAGTTTCATTAAATCAACAATCACACAGTAACAGTTTGTAAGTTTCATCAAATCAACAATAAAAAATGGATAAAAACACAGTAATAGGATTTGTTTTAATAGGATTAGTATTAATAGGATTCAGTTGGCTCAATCGTCCTTCGGAGGAGCAACAGGAAGCGCGTCGACGCTATCAGGATTCGATAGCCGTCGTACAGCGCGAAGCAGCTGCCGCAGCCCAACAAGCGCTTGCAGAGCAGCACAAGAAAGAAGCTACGCTTAGCGAAGCGACAGCGCCGGACAGTCTGACGACAGACTCGCTTCAACAAGCCGCATTAGTAAATACTTTCGGAGTATTTGCACCGGCAACAATCGGCGAAGAACAGCTTCTGGTACTCGAGAACGAGAAGATAGAAGTGCACATCAGCACTCTCGGCGGACAGGTGGTCTATGCCCGCGTGAAAGACTACGTTACCTACGACAAGGAACCGCTCGTGCTGTTCGGTCAGGGAGATGCGAAGTTCAACCTCACCCTCGTTACTACGACTAACCGCGTAGTAAATACTTCCGACCTGTATTTCACCCCGCAGACGAGCGGCAACACGCTCACCATGCAGCTTGCAGCAGGCGAGGCCGGAAGCATCAAATTTGTCTATTCCCTCGAACCCGACGATTACATGCTGCATTTCAATATCGAAACCGGCGGACTGAACGGCGTGCTTGCGCCTTCGACTAACGCGCTCGATATTCAATGGGACCAGAAGATGCGTTCGCAAGAGAAGGGACGCAAGCTCGAAAACCAGTACACAAGCCTCTATTTCAAATATTTGTCGGACGATGTAGAGCATTTCGGCGAGGCGAAGGACGAGGACAAGCAGCTGCCTAACCGCGTCAAATGGATTGGCTACAAGAACAAGTTCTTCACATCGGCGCTTATTGCCGACGACGCTTTACTCGCTACCACCCTCTCCGCCAAGCAGGAAACGTCCGACGAGCGCTATCTGAAAAGCTTTCATGCAACAACATCCGTCGCATTCAGCATCTCGGCAAAGGAATCGCTCGGATTCCGCTATTTCTTCGGACCAAACAAATACAAGCTGCTTCGCGCTTATGACAAGGGCGTAGCCGACGATAAACGTCTTGAACTCGACAATCTCGTGCCGATGGGATACCAGTGGGTACGCCCAATCAACAAGTACTTCATCCTGCCGATATTCAACTTCCTGAGCGGTTTTATGACAAACTTCGGACTGATAATATTCCTGCTTACGCTGGTAGTCAAGCTGGTACTCTTCCCGCTCACCTACAAGTCATACCTCTCGACCGCCAAGATGCGCGTACTGCGCCCGCAAGTAGAGGCTCTGAAGTTGAAATTTCCCAAGAAAGAACAGTCCGGAGAGTTGCAGCAGGCGACGATGGCATTGTACAGCAGCGCGGGTGCAAGTCCGTTGACTGGATGTCTGCCGATGATGCTGCAGATGCCGATACTCATCGCCCTGTACTGGCTCTTTCCGACCTCTATCGAGCTGCGTCAACAGAGTTTCCTCTGGGCTGAAGACCTCTCGACCTACGACGATATCATCACCTGGAGCGGCAACATACCCCTGATTACTTCGTATATCGGCAATCATCTAAGCATCTTCTGTCTGCTGATGACTATCGTCAACGTAATATACACGAAGGTAAACATGAGCATGAGCAACACCGGTCAACAACAGATGCCGGGCATGAACATGATGATGTATCTTATGCCGCTGATGTTCTTTTTCTTCTTCAACCAGAGTTCGTCCGGCTTGAGTTATTATTTCCTCATATCGACGCTGATAAGCATAGCGCAGACCATGTTAATCCGTTTCTCGCTCAACGAAGCCAAACTGTTAGCCAAGCTCGAACAGAACCAGAAGAAACCGCGCAAGAAATCCGGTTTCATGAAGTACGTCGAAGAAGCGCAACGAGTTCAACGCGAACAGGCAAATAAACAACAGAAGAAAAGGTGAATTAAATCCCTGTAAGGGATTCATATCAATAGAACAGGTATAATGATTAGTTTTTACTTACCCGTAGGGGATGCACAAACATTCATAGCGTGTCGCACGAGTCCGTCATTACCGAGTGTCGAAATTGCATATAATTTCATCTAAAACGCTGCAAAGTTAAGCATAATTTCCTAAACGAACAAGCATTATCCCTCCCGCGAGAGGTTTTTACTTCAACAGAATACCTTTTTACTGCGATTGAATACCTGT
>JAITNE010000105.1 GCA_031290635.1 Tannerella sp.
ACCGTAACTTCGGGCTTGGTTTTGGCGCTCTTTGCCTTAACTTTGGGCTTCTTTACGGGGCTTACCGTCGTAACTTCTCTGTCGGCAAAGTCCAGCTCCGTCACTTCTTCGCCGATAATTACGGAGATAAACTTCTTTGCCGCCTTGTTGTCTTCCATCATATACTTGAAAACAACGTCGTAAATAGGATTTGCTATTTTCATAATTCTTGTGTTTGAAAATTTCCGCAAAATTACAGAAAAGAATTGATATGTGCAAGGAAAACGGATAAACTTCGATACGAGATTGCTTCGTGCCTCTAGGAGACGGACACGTGCGACACGCGATGAAAATTTATCCACGAATTGCACGAATTACACGAAACAACGTTCGACGCAGTCAATTACCTGACGGATGTGCGACACGCGATGATGGATACGTACGGTATGTCATTGTAAAGTACGAAGCAATCTCACATTGACGGCGACAAATTGTTATAATATCCCGCAAAAAACGGCACAAGCGTAAAAACAGAACAAGTCCTGCGTAAGATTCAATTTATTTTACTACCTTTGCCAAACATTAAACTTATGAAAGATTTGCCAATAGACATGAGACCACGATGGGGTTTTAACTTTATCCGCGAAGCTGTTATTAGCTTTTGTGTCGCTGTCGGGTGTCTTTTTAATCAGAGCGCTGAGGCTATCGACAACCTGCGCATACCTGACTTGCGGACGCTCAGTTTGGGTGGCAGCCCTACCGAAACGCCGCTATTCAATCCTTCGTTGCTCGCTTTCCAGACCGACAGTCGCCTCTACGTCAACTACTATAACCGTTATTCGGTCAGCGAGTTAGCGACCGTCAGCGGCGGATGCTATTATATTAACAACGTCATCCCCGTCGGCTTCGAGATAACATCCTTCGGATACGATGAATACCGCGAGAGCATGTTTCGCTTATCGCTCGGCAAGCAGTTAGCCGAACGTTGGGCGCTGGGAGTAGCCTTGCAGTACTGCCTGCTGCAATCGGAACTGTTTGAGGAGAGTTCCGGACGCATAACCTCCGACATAGGTCTCACTTACAAGGCTACAGATGAAGTTATGCTTGCACTCTCAATGCTGCATCTGCCTTCGATGCAAGTCGGCGATAAGAACATTGATAATGAGCATATCGCAGCTTATTCGTTTTTATTCGGACTCAAATGGGATATAACGAGCGTTGCGATGGTAACGGGTAGCGTGGAGCACTGCAAAGAGACGCCGCTTGCAGGCTCTTTCGGCTTTGAGTATATGCCGTTCGACGATTTCGGCATTCGCGCCGGCCTCCGTACCTCGCCCTTACGACCTTCGCTCGGCATAGGCTATCGCCTGGGCGAAATCAAAGCCGACATAGGAATACTCTATCATTCGGTACTTGGCGTCAGTATGGGCGTAGGTTTATCTTATTCATTCTGATATATGTATGAAAAAGCCACGATTGTTGATAAGCCTGTTGATAACTCTGTTGATAAGTTATTCTAACGCATTTAGTCAGGAAGTTGAAGAAAATGAAACTGTTGAAAAATGGGAAGAATACATAGAAGAGTTGATGGAAGAGGCTGAGGAAGAAGGCGAAGGGGGCGACGAAAGTGTCGAAGATATACAAACCTTGCACGACGACCTCTCGGAATTGGCGTCTAATCCGCTTAATATAAATACTATCACAGCAGACGCATTGCGCCGTATTCCTTTTCTTTCGGAGATGCAAATTCTCAATATCCTTGATTACAGGAAAAAACAGTGGAAGTTTGTATCGATATACGAACTGAAAAACATACCATTCCTCGACATGCAGACGATAGAGTTGATACTGCCGTTTTTGTATGTCGGCGAGGTGGACAACCGTCGTAATCTGACCTTGCAGAACGCTCTGCGCTACGGACGCAGCGAGCTGCTTCTGCGCTATGACCGCACTTTGGATAAGAAAAGCGGCTACAACGATTTTAGCGACAGCATACTGCAGAAATATCCTAACCGTCGCTATGTGGGCGAGCCGTTCTATCACTCGCTGCGCTACTCTTACTCGTATTACGACCGCGTGCAAGCCGGTTTTGTAGGCGAAAAAGACGCCGGCGAGGCATTTATGAACAGCCGGCATAAGGGCTACGACTATTATTCGGTGCATTTTATCCTCAAAGAAACAGGCATTCTGCGTACTTTGGCGCTTGGCGATTATAAAGTCTCATTCGGTCAGGGCTTAGTGGTGAGTAACGATTTCAAACCGTCGCGAAGCATGACCCTTACGCAGTTGGAGCGCAAGAATAACGGCTTCCGCAGGCACTATTCGACTAACGAATACAACTATTTTCGTGGCGCCGCCGCGACTATTGCACTCGGTCATTTCGACGTCAGCGCCTTCTATTCAAACCGTCTGAAAGACGCCATCGCGGATTCCGTCGTTCTAACATCGTTCAAGAAAGACGGACTGCATCGCACCGAAGGCGATTGGAGCAAACGCAATGCCTACCGCGAGACGTCTTTCGGAGGCAACCTGCGGTACTCCTCGCCTGTGTTGCTGATAGGTCTGACCGGCATGACTACCTCCTTTGGCGGTCTGCAAGTTGACCCGACGCCTCATCCATACAACCTGTTCTATTTCAGAGGCGAGCGCATTTCAAACTTTTCCGTCGATTACTCGCTGAAACACCGCCGATTATCTTTTTACGGCGAGACGGCAATGTCCGACAACGGAGCCTTTGCGACCGTCAACGGACTGCAATGGAGCTTATCGACCTCCTTCAAAACGCTGATGCTCTATCGCAACTACGGTCGCCGCTACCGGTCGCTCTACGGCAACGCTTTCGCGCAAAGTACGGGCGTACAGAACGAGGAAGGGATATATCTCAGTCTGCAATGGAATCCTATTGCTTATTGGCGTCTTTCGAGTTATGCCGATTTCTTCCGCTTCCCTTGGCTGAAGTACAATGTTGATGCGCCGTCGTCGGGTAAGGAATACATGTTGCAAGCTGATTTTACAGGCATACAAAAGGCCACGCTGTCGGTTCGCTACCGTTATCGTCAGCGCGAGCGTAACATTGTTGCCGCTCAAGAGGCTACGATTGAGCCTACCGACCAGCATCGTCTGCGGCTGCAACTGACCGGCAATCCCTCGCGTAAAATTTCTTTGCGCACTACCATCGAAGGTTGCGAATACAATTCGGTCAGTCGCGGATGGATTATCTCGCAGAATGCCGGCTGGAAAGACAGTAATTCAAAGATTCAGGCTGATATTTATGTTGCCTTTTTCGACTCCGACGACTATTACAGTCGCGTCTATTCAAGGGAGAAGAACTTGTTCTACAGCATCTACATCCCCTCGTTTATAGGAGAAGGAGTACGTCTTGCCGCCGTTGCGCGGTATAATTTCACAAGCAAGATTCAAATAGCCGTAAAAGCGGCATTGACAAAGTTCTATGACGCTGAAACTATATCCAGCGACAACGAGTTGATCGAAGGCGACCATAAAACAGATATTTCAGCGCAATTAAGATGGAAATTCTAATTAACTTCCTTTCCCCCCTTGGGGGGTTGAGGGGGGATTGCTCAACTGCATAATCTGACCGCTTAGTTGCAGCAGCGATATTTCGCATAATTTAGTGTTATACTCCGATATTGAACGGCGTTCTTCGGCGTTCAGCAGATTGTTTTGCGCCTCGCGTAACTCTATACCGGCAAGATCGCCGAGCTTGTAACGCTCAATAGCTATATCATAGTTTTCACGTGCAGTAGCAAGGTTTTCTTTCTCTAACGACCATATTTCGAGGTTATTACGGTATGCCATCCATATATTCGACAGGTCGGCGTTCAGCGCAAGTTCCATCTCTTGGATACGCAGCTCGGTATTTTGTATTTGCAGGCGGGCGTTGCGCTGTTCGCGGCGACGGTTGAATCCGTCAAACACAGTGAAACCAACCGTCAGACCATAGTTCGCTCCCAAACGTTTTTGCAGGTCAACAGAGCCGTTATTGTAGCGGTTAGTCTGAAGCCCGTAGCCCGCATTGAATCGCAGATAAGGATAGTTACGACCGAGCAGTTTCTTGTAGTCAAGTTCCGACAAAGTGCGATTCTTTTGCGACGTCAACATCAAAGTGTTGTTAGTCAAAGTTTTTTGCCAGATATCATTCTTCTCAAACAAAGTCTCTTGCAGGGCGATTGAATCGGTAATATTGATTGCGGCGTTGAGCGAATCAAGCCCCATCAGTTCATTAAGCCTTATTTGTGAGGTATTTACGGCCTCATATTGATTCAGCAGTTGCGAGCTGTCGGCATTAAAATCAACCTTAGCCTGCTGCAAGTCGAGGCGCGACATGGAGCCTATTATATAGCGTTCCTCGACTATACGCAACCTTTCGCGAGAAAGACGCACTGCAGAGCGCAGGTTTTTAAGCCGGATACCTTGACGGATAAAGTTGTAATATTCCGATGCAATGTCGGTAACGAGGTTTTCAATAGCCATGCGGGTATTGAGGCGACCCATCTCTTGCAATTCTTTCAGTTGGGCATAGTTAGCCTGAATAGTGAAGCCGTCGAAGATAGTCCAGTTAAGATTAAGCCCTGCGTTAGCCGTCCCGGTATTGATACCGTTCTCTTTGGCGCTTGAGCCATCCTTATAATCATAGTTATAGTCATACTGTGTCCCGCTGTAGCCGCCGCTAAGGTCGATAACAGGCAGGTATCCGGCATTGCCCGCCGTCGCATTATTTGCTGTTATCTGCTCCTCGTTATGAACGATACGTATCGAATAATTACGTTCGAGGCCGATGGAAATACAGCGTTCGAGAGTATAAGTTTCTTGAGCGTAAACGTCAATAGAGTAAACGTTTAGGCAACAAATATATATAACAAATGAGAGAAGATACTTTTTCATACCAATGCTTTTTCGGATTTTGCTTTCTTGTTAGTAGATATAAAACCGTACATTGCGGGGACGATATAGAGGGTCATAAAGGTTGACACTAACATTCCCCCGACTACGGCCGTCCCCATTGCGATGCGGCTGTTAGCGCCTTCGGCTGAGGCAAACATAAGCGGCAACAGACCAAGTATAGTAGAGGCGCTGGTCATCAGTATAGGACGAAGTCGCTGGATAGAGGCCGTCAGTATGGCGTCTATCTTGCTGATACCCGCTTCTTGACGCTGGTTGGCGAACTCCACTATCAGGATACCGTTCTTAGCGACCAAGCCTATAAGCATGATGATACCAATCTGACTGAATATATTCATCGTGATACCGCCGTATTTCATAAAAAGCAGTGCACCGGCGACGGCCAGCGGCACTGTAAACATCACTATCAGAGGGTCTTTGAAGCTTTCAAACTGAGCGGCCAGCACTAAATATATCATTATCAGAGCCAGCACAAGCGCAAACATAAGGCTGTCAGAACTCTCGCGAAACTCCTTCGATTCGCCCGCAAGAGCCGTGCGAAATGTTTCATCTAATACTTCCTTCGCTATGCGATCCATCTCATTAAGTCCGTCTCCAAGCGTATAGCCCTTATTGAGACCGCTTGAGATAGTAGCCGAAACGAAGCGATTATAGCGGTATAGTTGCGGTGGAGCGACGTTCTCGACCAGCGCCACAAGGTTGTCTAACTGTATCATCGTTCCGCTGTTGTTACGCACATATATGGATTTGAGCGAGAGTGGCGTATTACGTTGCTGACGGTTTATTTCGCCTATAATCTGATATTGTTTGCCGTTGAGGTAGAAATAACCCATGCGCTGACCGCTAAGAGCGTATTGCAGGGTCTGCGCAATGTTTTGAGTGCTGACGCCAAGTAGCGAAGCCTTATCGCGGTTGATTTCGATACGCACCTCCGGCTTAGTGAATTTCAAGTCGGCGTCGGCCATCTGAAAGACCGGACTTTCGCTCACTTCCTCTATGAAGCGAGGCAGAAACTCCTGTAGCTTCTCTATATCAGTTGATTGTAGCACATATTGCACAGGCATACCTCCGCGTCGACCGCCGAAGGTCGATTGTTGCTGAACGAAGGCGCGTGCTTTAGTCTCTTTTCTGGCCTCGCTTGAGAGGACGTCGGCAACATCCATCTGCGAGCGCTCACGGTCTTTGATGTCGGGCAGGATAACGGAGATAAAAGCCGAAGCGCCGAAAGCGCGGGTAGTAATACTTTGACGCTCGTAAGCGATAGAATCAGCCATCATTTCTAATTTTGTCGAGAAATCGCGGATATATTCGTAGGTTGCCCCTTCCTGTCCGCGAATGTTGATATTAATCTGCGAACGGTCTTCGAGAGGAGACAGCTCCGAAGGTATCATCTTCCAGAAAACGACTATTACGATGAACAGAGCGATAACTATCGGAAGCGCCATCCAGCGACGTCGCATAAAACCGGCAAGCGAGGATGAATAGAAGTTGTTAAGCCCGTCGAAGAATGGCTCCGTACTGCTGTAGAACCGATTTTTCTTCTCACGGCGCTTGAGCAGTTTAGTCGCCAGCATGGGAGTAAAAGTCAGCGCCACTACCGACGATATTGCGACCGAGCCGGCTATCACTATGCTGAACTCCTTGAACAGTCGCCCCGTCATCCCCTCCATAAAGACGATAGGAATAAAGACGGCTATAAGTGTAACTGTAGTCGAAACGACGGCGAAAAATATCTCCTTAGAGCCTTCAATTCCCGCATCAACAGGTTTCATTCCCCTCTCAATACGGACGTAAATATTCTCCGTAACGACGATAGCATCATCTACAACCAAACCTACCGACAGCACTATTGCCAGCATCGTCAGTACGTTTATCGAGAAGCCGGCGATGTACATCACAAAAAATGCGCCGACGAGCGAAACGGGTATTACCACACAAGGTATAAGCGTTACGCGCCAGTCGCGCAGAAACAGGAAAATGATGATTACTACAAGCAGAAAAGCCACATAGATAGTCTCTTCCACCTCGTTTATCGACGAACGGATAAAGTGAGTATTGTCGTAAATCATCTCTATGGTTACGTCTTCGGGCAAGTCTTTCTTCAACTGCTCAATACGCACGTATGCTTCGTCGGCTATCTCTATATGATTGGCGCCGGGCTGCGGAATGATGATATCGACTACCATCGGCTCGCCGTTGCGCTTCATTATGCTCTTAATATCTTCGGGCGACAGTTCGGCCATACCTACATCCTTAAAGCGCACGATATTGTTGGCGCTCTCCTTGATTATCAGGTCATTAAACTGCTTAGCCGTGTTCATCAATCCCATCGTCCGTATTGACAGTTCGATAGTATTGCCCTCGATGCTGCCGGAGGGAAGCTCTATGTTTTCGCGGTCAATAGCGCCCTTAACCTCAAGCGGAGTAACGCCATATCCGGCCATCTTCACGGGGTCGAGCCAGAGGCGCATCGAATAACGCTTTTGTCCCCATATATCCACACCGCTGACGTTCTGAATAGTTTGCAGCCGTTCTTTGACCGTCAACTCGGCAATCTCGGTCAGTTCCATCAATGAGCGCTGACTGCTGCGGATTCCTATCTGCATGATTGGCTGGGCGTCGGCGTCGGCCTTCGAGACAGTCGGAGGGTCACAGTCGCGGGGCAGATAACGCTGAGCGCGCGAAACCTTGTCGCGCACGTCGTTAGCCGCCGTTTCCAAATCAACCGACAACTCAAACTCTACCGTTATGCGACTCATGCCCGTACTGCTGACGCTGCTAAGCGAACGGATACCCGGAATACCGTTGATATTCTGCTCCAAAGGCTCCGTTATCTGGTTCATTATAACCTCCGCATTAGCGCCCGGATACGTAGCATTAACCGAGATTATAGGCTGGTCAACGCTGGGATATTCGCGTACTCCAAGCGACTTGTATCCTATCATCCCGAAAAGCAGGATAACAAGCATTATAACAGTCGCCAAGACCGGTCGTTTGA
>JAITNE010000199.1 GCA_031290635.1 Tannerella sp.
GCGTTCCTTGCCGAAGAGCATCTTTTCGCCATGTTGGAGCAGGATAGTACGCTCGGCGCGATATTCGCGGTCGGTTATAAGCGAATGGATACCATCGTTGAAGATAACGCAGTTGTCGAGCACCTCAGTAACGGAAGTGCCTTTATGTTGGGCGGCGGCAACAAACACGTCGGCCTGCGTCTGCAACTCTACGTCGAGGGTACGGGCGAAGAATGTTGCGCGTGCTCCGAAAGCCAGCTCGGCAGGCTCGAAAGGGTCTTCGACAGTGCCGTAGGGCGAGCTTTTCGACACGAAACCTCTACTTGAGGTCGGCGAGTACTGCCCTTTAGTCAGTCCGTAAATCTTGTTATTGACAAGTACTATATTGATGTCGATATTGCGGCGGACGGTATGTATAAAGTGATTGCCGCCGATAGCAAGGCAGTCGCCGTCACCCGTTATAAGCCATACGCTCAGGTCGGGACGAGCAGTCTTGACGCCGGTAGCTATAGCCGCTCCACGCCCATGAATAGTATGAAACCCATAAGTATTCATATAGTATGGCAGTCGGGACGAGCAACCTATACCCGAAATAACGGCCATCTGATACGGTGGGACGCCTATTTTGGCCATTGCCTTGTGCAAACTGTTAAGCGTGGCATGGTCGCCGCAACCCGGGCACCAGCGCACATTCTGGTCGCTCTTATAATCTTTTGCTTCGTAAGTAGTATTCATGATGATAATTTTTTTCAGATTAATTGTGTAAACTCTTCTACTATTCGGGATACTATAAATGGTTGTCCTTTGATTCGGTTGAACTTAAAGGGATTGAAACCGTCGATTTTGCTGCGCAGATAGTTGGCAAACTGTCCGTTATTTTGCTCGGCTACGACTACTTTCTTATAACGTCCCAAGACCTCTGCCGTGTTGCGTGGCAGGGGGCTGATAAAGCGGAAATGCGCGAGGGCGACCTTATGACCTTTAGCCTGTATCAGTTCCATCGCTTCGTGCAGGTGTCCATATATGCCACCCCACCCGACTATCAGCAGTTCGGCGTCGTCGGCGTCGCCTGCCACTTCGAGCAGCGGGATATTGTCGGCTATCTTGTCGATTTTCTCTTGCCGCATTATTACCATCTTCTGGTGATTGACGGGGTCGGTCGAGATAGCGCTGGTGTCATAGTCTTTTTCCAAGCCTCCGATGCGGTGAGTGAAGCCTTCAGTGCCGGGTATTGCCCAATAACGCGCTAAGGTATCCTTGTCGCGACGGTAGGGTTTCCATGGCTCCGAGCCGGTATATTTGCTGACATAATTCGGCTCTATTGCGGGATATTCCGTTAAATCCGGTATGCGCCATGCCGATGAGCCGTTAGCGATAAAGCCGTCGGTGAGGAGGATTACGGGAGTAAGATGTTCTACTGCTATCTTGCTTGCCCAGAACGCGCTATCGAAGCAGTCGGTAGGCGTAGAGGCCGCAATAACGACTACAGGACTTTCGCCGTTACGTCCGTAGAGAGCCTGCAAGAGGTCGGTTTGCTCGCTTTTAGTAGGCAGACCGGTAGAGGGACCGCCCCGCTGCACATCTATCACCACTAACGGTAATTCTGCTATCACTGCCAAGCCGATAGCTTCGCTTTTGAGCGCTAATCCGGGGCCTGAAGTAGAAGTCGCTGCAAGACATCCGGCGAAACTTGCGCCTACTGCCGTACATACTCCTGCTATCTCGTCTTCGGCTTGCACGGTGATAACGCCGAGATTCTTGTGCTTCGACAGTTCGTGTAAGATTTCCGAAGCGGGAGTGATGGGATAAGAGCCGAGAAAGAGCCTTAAACCTGCTTTTTCGGCAGCCGCTATCAGTCCGTAAGAGGTAGCTGTATTGCCGTTAATGTCCATATAGACGCCGGGAGTCTGCTTTGTGCTTTCGATGCGGTAAGTCGAGACTGAGGCGTGTATGTTGTGGCCATAATTATAGCCGTCTGACAGCGCCTTGATGTTAGCCTGCGCAATAACGGGTTTCTTGGCAAACTTCTTCTGAAGTGTGTCCATAGCAGTGTCGAGCGGGCGGTCGAAGAGCCAGCAGACAAGTCCGAGAGTGAACATATTCTTACAGCGCAGCGACGACTTGTTGTCAAGCCCAAATTCCGTCAATCCGTCGCGTACCATAGTAGATATAGGAGCGGCAACGAGTTGCTGCGTCGTCAGTCCGAGTTCCTTCAGGGGGTCGTCGGTTGTGAAGAGAGCCTTTTCGAGGTCTTTCTTTGTAAACGAATCGGTGTCGATGATGATGACCGAATCGCGTTTGAGGTTATTGACGTTCACTTTTAGCGCCGCCGGATTCATTGCTACCAGCACATCGGTTTTCTCGCCGGGAGTGAAAATCTTCTTTGCTCCCAGATGCACCTGAAACCCCGAAATGCCGCTTAATGAGCCTTGCGGAGCGCGTATCTCGGCCGGATAGTCGGGGAAAGTCGATATATCGTTCCCCAAAACGGCCGACAAATTGGTGAAGATGGTGCCGGTCAATTGCATCCCATCGCCACTATCGCCTGAAAAACGTACTACAACGTGGTCAAGCGTTTTTACTCTTGTTTGTTCTTCCATTCTTATCAATTATTTAGTTATAAGTTCTATCAGTTTTGTTGTCAGCATGTTAACGTCCCTGTCGATGTGCATATTTTCGACGTCGAAACGTATGGCAGCCTGTTCATAAAACACTTTTCGCCGTTCAAGGTTCTCACGCACAAAGTCAGTCAACTCTTTGCCTCTGCGGTTTTGCAGAACCGGACGCACGGTCTTGCTCGCTTCTAATCGAAAAACAAGCTCTTCGATTGACACGTTAAGGTAAATGGTGATTCCGCGTTCGTTCATAAGGCTCATATTATTGTTGAAGCAGGGCAATCCGCCCCCTGTCGAAACTATAACATCCTCATATTCGGATATTTCACACAATACATTACGTTCGATAGCTCTGAACTTTTCTTCTCCCTCCGAAGCAAATATGTCGCGAATCAGCTTATGGTAGCGATTCTCGATGAAGCAGTCCGTATCGATGTACGCGAGGTTCAACCTCCGCGCAAGAGCCTTTCCAATCGTGCTCTTCCCTGCTCCCATATAGCCAATGAGAAATATTCGTGTCATTTTTTGCGTTCTATCGGACAGCAAAAGTATAATTTTATTTGGAATAATTACAAATAATCCGAAAAAATAATTTTCAAATCAACTTTTCAGTGAGAATTTTTACTCCTTCGGAAGCGCCTGATTTGATTACTTCAATATCGCTTCGATAAGTATTAACTTCTTTCGGATCAATGAGATAGACAGGTTGCCCCGAGCGGACGTAATTGAGCAGACCGGCAGCCGGATAGACGTTCAGAGAAGTTCCTATAATAACAACAATATCAGCAGCTTGGACAAAGCCGGCAGCCTCTTCAATTTTAGGGACAGCCTCGCCGAACCATACAATAAAGGGTCGCAGACGGCCACCGTCGGGAGCCTTATCGCCCGTATGCAGGTCGGGATTGTCGGTCGGGATTGGATACGGCTTATTCAAGTCGTTGACCGAGCACGACTTCATCAGCTCGCCATGCAGGTGGATAACGTGCGAGCTGCCAGCACGTTCATGCAAATCATCAACATTCTGCGTTATGATATGCACCTCGAAATGCTTTTCGAGCGCTGCTATGCCCTTATGCCCTGCGTTAGGCTCGGATTTGAGCAGTTCGCGCCGGCGTTGATTATAGAAATCAAGCACTAACTGCGGATTGGCGGCAAAGCCTTCGGGCGTAGCTACGTCTTCGACACGGTAATTATTCCACAGCCCGTTTGAGTCGCGGAAGGTTGATATTCCGCTCTCGGCGCTCATTCCGGCGCCGGTTAGAAAAACTATTTTTTTCATCATAAAGAAGCTTTAAATTGAGGCGAAGATACGAAAAAAATGCCGAACAAAAATTTTTTTGGCAAAAAAACCGACAAAAAAGTCTTCAATTAAAAATTAATTGCTACCTTTGCAGCTTGATTATAAGAAAAATATGAAGAAAGTAAGCTATGCATTAGGTTTAAGTATTGGAAATAACTTCCTTGCTTCGGGCATAAAAGATTTGCAGATTGATGATTTCATCAAGGGAGTTGAGGATGTACTCAACGATCGGTCGCCTGACATTTCATACGATGAGGCGAAGACGATAACCCATGATTACTTCGTAGGATTGCAGAACGAGCAAGTTCGCCTGAACAAGGAAGCTGGGGACGAGTTCTTCCGCATAAACAAGGAAAAAACCGGTGTAATAAGTCTGCCGAGCGGTCTTCAGTACGAAGTATTGAAGGCAGGCGAGGGCGCGAAGCCGAAGTCCGGCGATAAGGTGAAGTGCCACTATCACGGCACGCTTATCAACGGCGCGGTGTTCGACAGCTCGGTAGAACGCGGGCAACCGGCAGTTTTTGGAGTCTCGCAGGTTATAAGCGGATGGGTCGAAGCCCTGCAACTTATGGCGGTCGGTTCAAAGTGGAGGCTGTTCATACCGTCCGAACTTGCATACGGCGAGCGTGGAGCCGGCGAGATGATAGGTCCTGACAGCGCTCTGATTTTTGATGTGGAATTATTAGATATTGTTTAACATAATTTATAAGTAAAAAAATGATGAAGAAAATTAGTTTATTAGCCATTGCGGCTATTTTAGTTGTAGGAATTGCATCTTGCGATTCGAAGAAGAGCGTCAGCCTCAAGTCTGAGATTGACAGCGTAAGTTATTTGATTGGTTCAAGTTACGGACACGGCTTGAAGGAAAACGTGAAAACGTTTCCCGGCGATCCTGTCAACCTTGACGCCCTTATCAGCGGTTTCCAGCATGGAGCCGGTAGCGACGACAGCCTTTTCCTGGGCAAGAACGACCAGGAACTATCGACCTATCTGAACGCTTTTTTTGAGAAAGCTCAGTTAAAGCAGGCCGAGGATACAAAGGTAGAAAGCGAAAAGTGGTTAGCCGAGAACAAAGGCAAATCGGGAGTTATTACTACCGAGAGCGGCGTTCAGTACAAGGTTATCACTGAGGGTAAAGGCGCTAAGCCGACTGCCGAAGACACCGTTGTAGTTCACTACACCGGCAAGTCTCTCGACGGTACGGTATTCGACAGTTCCGTTCAGCGCGGCGAGCCGGCTACATTCCCCGTTGGAGTAGTTATTCCCGGTTGGTCGGAAGCTGTTCAGCTGATGCCTTTAGGCTCGAAATACCAGATTTGGATTCCGGCGCACTTAGGCTACGGCGAGCAAGGCAATCCGCAAGCAGGTATCAAGGGTAACTCCGTGATAGAGTTTGAGGTTGAACTGCTTGAGATTAAGAAAGCGAAGTAATTAATCTTATTATTTCAGTAAAAGTCGGTTGCCATAACAATGGTAGCCGACTTTTTTTGTTTCTGACAAAAAAACGTTACCTTTGCGGCATATAATTAAACCAAAATAAATTTAGATTCTATGGGCAGAAAATTTTTTTCATACGGCTTACTGTTAGCCGGTTTAGCGATGACTACAAGCCTCAGAGCGGAAGAAGCACGACTGCTGCGCTTCCCTGCAACTAACGGCTCTGAGATAGTTTTTACCTACGCAGGCGACCTCTACAAGGTTGCAGCTACAGGCGGCGAAGCCAAACGACTTACCTCGCACGTCGGCTACGAGATGTTTCCGCGCTTCTCGCCGGACGGCAAGACGATTGCCTTCACCGGACAATACGACGGCAACACTGAAGTGTACAGCATTCCCTCCGACGGTGGAGAGCCGCTGCGACTTACCTACACCGCCACTAACAGCCGCGACGACCTCGGCGACCGCATGGGTCCTAATAACATAACGATATGCTGGAAACCCGACGGCAGCGGCATCGTTTACCGAAATCGCATCAGCGGCGGCTTCACCGGACAACTGCTGATAGCCGGCAAGGAAGGCGGACTCTCGGAAGCTATAAGCTTGCCCGAAGGCGGATTCTGCTCATACTCGCCCGACGGTAAACGTCTGGCTTACAACCGCGTGATGAGGGAGTTTCGTACCTGGAAATACTATCGCGGAGGTATGGCGGACGATATCTGGATATACGACGAAAACAAAAAAACGGTCGAGAACATCACTAATAACGATGCTCAGGACATCATTCCAATGTGGGTGGGCGACGAGATTTATTTCCTCTCGGATCGCGACCGCACGATGAACGTCTTTGTCTATAACACCAAAACCCGTGAAACTGCGAAAGTAACCAGGTTTACCGACTTTGACGTCAAGTTTCCAAGCTCTGACGGTCGACAGATAGTCTTCGAGAACGCCGGTTATATCTATAAATTAGACCCAACGTCGAAGAAGTCCGAGAAAGTAAATATCATCCTTACTTCGGATAATATCTATGCCCGGAGCGAGATTATTGACGGAGGCAAATACGTTTCGGCGGCAAGCCTTTCGCCGGACGGCAAGCGGATTGTAGTAGCGGCTCGCGGCGAGATATTCAATCTGCCTGCGTCGGAAGGCGTTACTAAGAAAGTTACCCGCACTCCCGGCGCTCACGAGCGTTCGGCTTCGTTTTCGCCCGACGGTAAAAATATAGCTTATATCTCGGACGAAACGGGCGAAACGGAGATCTATCTACAGCCGGCCGAAGGGGGAGAGGCCATAGCGTTGACAAAAAACAACGACACTTATATCCGCTCAATCGATTGGAGTCCGAACAGCGAATACATCACCTTTACCGACCGCAAAAACCGCCTTGTGCTGCTCAATGTGGCTACGAAGCAGAAGACCGTCATAGTTCAGGATGAGCTGGGAGCGCCGCGCGGGACGTCGTTCTCGCCGGACAGTAAGTGGCTGACCTATACCCGCGAGGCTAACAACGAGTTCTCAATCGTTTACATCTATAATCTGGCCGACAAGAAGGAGTATCCCGTAACCGACCGCTGGTATAATTCGAGTTCACCGGTATTCAGCACGGATGGAAAGTATCTTGTTTTCGGTTCACAGCGCGATTTCAGTCCTTCTTACGGGTCTAAGGAGTGGAATCATATCTATAATTCAGGCAACGGACTTTATCTCGCTTTATTAAAGAAAGATACGCCTTCGCCATTCATCCAAAAAGATGATGGAGCTTCAAAAGAAGATAAGAGTAAGGAAGATAAGGATAAAGAAGATAAGAGCAAGGCTGACAGCTCTTCAAAAGATGATAAGGATAAAATCAAAGAAGATAAGAACAAGTCGGAAAAAAAAGACGTCGTCATTGATACCGACGGCCTTGCGGAGCGCGTTGTCAGAGTGCCGGTCGGCGGCAATTACTTCGGCAGCCTCTACTCCGACGGCAAGAAAATCTATTACTCAAGCGGCGGCTCTGTGATGCTCTACGACCTGGAAAAAAAGAAGGAAGAAACTGTAGCCGAAGGCGCACGGATGTGGATAGAGCCGGGAGGCAAGAAAGCCGGTTTCTTCAAGGGAAGGCAGATTTACGTTACAGACATTCCTTCGGGCAAAGCCAGTCTGGACAAAGCCGTCAACCTCTCAGACATAAAAATTCAGACCGATTATACCCAGGAATGGGCGCAGATTTTCGACGAAGCATGGCGTGCTTTCCGCGACGGCTTCTACCAGGAAAACATGCACGGAGTGGACTGGAAAGCGATGAAAAAGAAGTACGCCGTCCTGCTTCCATACGTCAAGAACCGCCTCGACCTCAACTACGTTATCGGAGAGATGATAAGCGAACTGAACTGCGGTCATGCCTACATCACGCCCGGCGAGCTGGACAGAGCCGAACGCATCAAAACCGGTCTGCTTGGCGCTCAGATTTCACGCGATAACAGCGGATTCTTCCGTATAGAAAAAATCTACCCCGGCGAAACATGGAGCGCCACCCTGCGCTCGCCGCTTGCAGAGCCGGGAATCGACGCCAAAACGGGCGATTTCATCGTCGCCATCGACGGCGTACCGACAAACGGCGTCCGCGACCTCTACTCGCTGCTCACAGGCAAAGCCGGCGTAGCTACCGAGCTGTCGCTCAACTCGACCGCCTCGCTCAAAAACGCCCGCAAGGTCGTCATCCGTCCCCTCGAAGAAGAGCACTCGCTAATCCATTATCAGTGGGTCAGGAACAATATCGACCGTGTCGAGAAGGCTTCCAACGGCAAGGTCGGCTACATTTACATCCCCGACATGAGCGCCGAAGGACTGAACGAATTTGCCCGCTACTTCTATCCCCAGTTAGACAAGGAGGGCTTGATTATCGACGACCGCGCCAACGGTGGAGGCAACGTTTCGCCGATGATACTCGAACGCCTTGCCAGAGAGCCTTACAGGATGACGATGTCGCGCGGCTCGTCGCACAACGGCACCGTCCCCGACGCCCTCCAGGCAGGCCCCAAAGTATGTCTTATCAACAAATACTCGGCTTCCGACGGCGACCTCTTCCCCTGGGGATTCCGCGCTTTAGGACTGGGCAAACTGATAGGCACACGCACCTGGGGCGGCATCATAGGCATCAGCGGCTCATTGCCGTTCATCGACGGCACAGACCTGCGCGTGCCCTTCTTCACCAGCTACGACATGAACGGCGAATGGATGATCGAAAACTATGGCGTAGCGCCCGACATCCTGATTGAAAACGACCCCATCCGCGAATGGAACGGCGAAGACCAGCAATTAGACCGCGCTATCGAAGAAATCCTCAAAGACCTCAAAACCCGCAAACCCCTCCCCAAAACCCCCGCTCCAAGAGTGTGGAATAAATAAAGGGTTTTAGTTTGAAATTAATTAGATAATGGTTTTGGATAAACAGAAAACAGTTCCGCATCTTTCAACCCCGAGTTTGAGCTTTTCAAACCCGGGGTTGAGCTATTCAAACCGGAGTTTGAACTCTTCAAACCGGAGTTTGCGTCTCCCAAAAATACTTCCGAGCGTTCAGGATTTGATGTTAAATAATTAATTGCTTGCTTTAAGTCGATAGGATTCCCACTGGCGGAATTTGATGATTTCTTCGGAGATAATTTCTTCGGCACGGGTGATTTCGGCTTGACGTAAAGAGATGCTGTTGCGGGCAAAGGATTCAATGTCTTCAAGGTTGTAGAGCTTGACGTCGGGGAGAATGGCTATCTCCTCGCTGACGTCGCGGGGAAAGGCAAGGTCGAAAATCAACATCCGCCTCCCGACAGGCATGTCTTCCCTGTGGACAATAAGGTGCGGCGCGGAGGTGGCGCTGATAAGAACGTCGGTAAATTCGAGCAGGCGGCGCTTCTGCTCCAAACGCATGGCTGTGCTCTGATATTGCGTCGCCAGAGCTTGAGCTTTCTCGAAATGCCGGTTCGAGAGGAAAATATTACATGCGCCACGGTCGGAGAGAAACCGGAGGATGTCTTCGGTCAACTTATTTACGCCGATAATGCTGATAATGCTGTTTTTAAGGTCGATGTCATGCTGCTTGAGGATTTCGACCGTAATCTGACTGTGCGAGACGGCGCCTTCGGAAATGCGGGTCTCGGTACGCACGCGCTTGCCGGTGTGGATAGCCGTCTGGAAAAGGCGATTAAGCGACGAAGGCAGACGGTAATGCTCGCAGGCCTCGAAGTATGCCTGCTTGAGCTGACCCTGAATGGCTCGCTCGCCGATAAGCGCAGACTCAAGACCCGCAGCCACACGGTAAAGATGGCGTACAACGTGCTCGGGAACAACGTCATCAGCACGGGAGTTCCCAGCGCTGAAGTCTTCTGCGCCGTAGTTTTCGATGCGATAGTCTTCGATTCGGTTGCATGTAGATAGCAGGACATGAGGGACGTCGCTGTCGGTCTGCCGGAAATCCAGCAGGAGGGCTTCACGCTCTTGCAGACTGTAGTTTGAGTGATTGATGATACGGTATTTAATCATGATTCTTTATTTTAGGGAGATGATTTCATCGTTGCACAGTTGGGCGATGCGGTCGCGTACTGCGATGGATTGACGCACGTTTTGGGCGTTAGAGGATACGGCTATGGAGATGTTGCCCTGTTTGTGGATAGCCGGCGAGATAAAGTCGCACAGTTGGGGGTTGTCGCAGACGGAGGCAAGTACTCCGGCCATCTCGGCGTCGCGTTTGATGCGGGCGTTAAGGGCTTCATTTTCGGTACAGATATATATAATGTAAGCGCCACAAAGGTCTGACGGAGCATATTCTTTATTGACAAGCTCGAAAGGCAGACGGTCGAAGCCGTCGTGAAAGCGGGTAGATATGACGGTAGCCTTGTCCGTAAATCGGCTCAGAACGGTAGCCTTATGAAATCCTACCTTGCCTCCGCCTATTATCAATATCCGTTTGCCGGTAATGTTAATCGAAATCGGTAAAAACATAATTTAAATTAGAAGTTAGAAATTAGAAATTAATTAAATTGGAAATTAGAAGTTAGAAATTAAAAAGTTATTGGAGTTAAGAAGTTAAGAAGTTAAGAAGTTATTGGAGCTAAGAAGTTAAGAAGTTATTGGAGTTAGATTTCTAATTTAAATAATTTCTAACTTCTAATTTCTAACTTCTAATTTAAATAATTTCTAATTTCTAATTTCTAACTTCTAATTTATATGCAGTCCGCATTCTTTATGTTCGGGGTTTTCCCACCACCAGCGTCCGGCGCGGATATCTTCGCCGGAGGCTACGGCTCGAGTGCAGGGAGAGCATCCTATGCTTGGAAAGCCCTTTTCGTGAAGAGAGTTATACGGCGCTTTGTTTGCCCTGATATACTCCCACAAATCCTCTTCGGTGAAATTAATAAGAGGATTAACCTTGATAAGTCTGTCGGCTTCATTAGCATGAGAGGAAGAGGTAGATGTATCTTTCGGATACTCTACAACCTTAATCTCTGTACGTGTAACCGACTGTTCTCTGCGCAGGCCGCATATCCAGACGTCGAGGGTAGAGAGGGCGCGTTGCAGAGGAAGTATTTTGCGCAAGCGGCAGCACTCTTTGCGTTTCTCTACGCTCTCGTAGAAGGCATTGACGCCGTTACTGCGGACATAGCCCTCAATAGAGCCGTATTCGGGAAAATACACTTCCATCTTTATGCCGTAAGTAATATTCGTCCTGTCTATCAGCGAATATGTTTCGGGGAAGAGGCGACCCGTATCTATAGTGAAGATACGCGCTTCAGGATTAATCTTCAGCATCATATCGGTCAGAACCTGGTCTTCAAGTCCGAGACTCGAAGCTAAAGCCACTCTGTCGCCATACTTGTCAAGGAAATAACGGATTATCTCCTGAGGAGTCATATTATCAAAATCGTTTATCATACAAAGAAATCATATAAAAGAAGTCATACAAAGAAGTCATATAAAGAAGCTTTGTTCTTCGATGGATTCTACTATCATGCCTGCGCCGACGGTTTCGTAGGTAGCTTCGTTGATGATAACGAGGCTGCCGGTAACCTTGTTGTCGGCATAGAGATCGTACTTCAGCGGCTTGGAGGTTTTGATGCTGATATGAGCAATGTCGTTCATCTTAACAACCTTGTCGTCGATAACATTCTCCAGCGCGTTGATATTAACCTTGAAATACACATCCTTGATTATGCCGAAAACCTCGTCGGTAGCATGACGGATAATGTATTTCGCGCCGATGCTTAACGGACGATGATTGAGCCAGCAAACCAAAAGCGAGATGCGGGTGTTGAGATGCGGTAGCCGGTCGCTGCGCACTATCATATCGCCGCGACTGACGTCAACATTGTCATTTAGCTGAACGGATACCGACATCGGCGCGAAAGCCTCATCGAGCGACCGCTCGGCCTCGTCGATAGTTTTGACGGTCGATTCGGTAAACGAAGGCAGCACGGTTACACGGTCGCCCACCTTCAGCCGACCGCTCGCCAGCCGACCGGCATAAGCCCTGTAATCGTGGAAACGGTCGTTCTGCGGACGGATAACGTACTGAACCGGAAAGCGCACCGGCAGCCGGTCGATGCCCGCCTTGACGGGGATATTCTCAAGCAACTCAAGCAGCGTAGGGCCATCATACCAGGGCGTACGGGCGGAGCGGTTGACTACATTGTCGCCGTCGCGAGCCGAGATAGGGATATAATGCACGTTGCGGAGGCGCAATTTAGCCGCTATTTCGATGTATTCGGATTTGATTTTATTATATATCTCTTCCGAGAACGAGACCAAGTCCATCTTGTTGATAGCTATGATTACGTCGTCGAGCTGAAGCAGGGAGGCGACGTAGGAATGTCGCTTTGTCTGCTCGATAATACCGTTGCGGGCGTCCACAAGGATGATAGCGGCGTCGGCAGTAGATGCGCCCGTTACCATGTTGCGGGTGTACTCGATATGTCCGGGCGTGTCGGCGATGATAAACTTCCTGCGCGGCGTAGCGAAGTAGCGATACGCCACGTCGATAGTGATGCCCTGCTCGCGCTCGGCACGAAGTCCGTCGGTAAGCAGGGCGAGGTTAATCTCGTCGCCGCCGAGCCGCTCGCTGGCCGCTCTGACCGCTTCGAGCTGGTCTTCAAAGATTGATTTACTGTCGTAGAGCAAACGTCCTATAAGAGTGCTTTTGCCGTCGTCCACGCTTCCAGCGGTAGTGAACCGCAATAATTCCATGTCTAAATATCCGTCCATAATATGATGATAATTTGATGTTGATACGTCCCCGTCATGAAGCTATCTAATTTATAATTTCTAACTTCTAATTTCTAACTTCTAATTTCTAATTTAAAAATATCCTGCTTTCTTGCGATCTTCCATTGCGGCTTCGGAGCGACGGTCGTCGGAACGTCCACCACGCTCTGTTACCCTTGAGGAAGCTATCTCGTTGATAATTTCTTCGAGAGTATTAGCCTCCGAGACGGTAACGCCCGTGCAGGTGATATCGCCGATAGTCCGGCAGCGTACACGCCGGCGCACTACCTTTTCATCCGCTTTCAGCTGCATAAAAGGATAGTATGCAAGCCATATCCCGTCGCGCTCGAAGACCTCGCGCTCATGAGTATAGTAGAGGCTCGGCAGCTCGATAGATTCCCAAAGGATATACTGCCATACATCCATCTCCGTCCAGTTACTTAGCGGGAAGATGCGGAAATGCTCGCCCAACTGCTTGCGACCGTTGAAAATATTCCACAGTTCGGGACGCTGGTTCTTGGGGTCCCATTGTCCGAACTCGTCGCGATGCGAGAAGAAACGCTCTTTAGCGCGGGCTTTCTCTTCGTCGCGGCGTGCTCCACCGAGAGCAGCGTCGAACTTGTATTTGTCGAGCGCGTCAAGCAGGGTTACGGTTTGCAGCTTGTTGCGGCTGGCATTAACGCCCGTCTCCTCAATCACCCGACCGGCGTCTATCGATTCCTGTACCGAGCCTACTATCAACTTCACTCCGAGCCGCTCAATCAGAGCATCGCGATAGGTCAACGTTTCCTCAAAGTTATGACCTGTGTCGATATGCAGAAAAGGGAACGGAATAGTAGCCGGATAGAAGGCTTTGTGGGCTAAATGCGCCATGACGATAGAATCCTTGCCGCCCGAAAACAG
>JAITNE010000032.1 GCA_031290635.1 Tannerella sp.
ACATCACTAATAATACTGGGGAGCTTACTGATAACTCTGGGGACATCACTAATAATACTGGGGAGCTTGCTGATAACTCTGGGGACATCACTAATAATACTGGGGAGCTTACTGATAACTCTGAGGACATCACTAATAACTCTGGGGAGCTTGCTAATATCTCTATGGACATCACTAATATCTCTATGGACATCACTAAAAACTTTAGAGAGCTTACTGATAACTCCGGGGAGCTTACTGATAACTCTGGGGAAATCACTGATAACTCCGGGGAAATCACTAAAAACTTTAGAGAGCTTACTGATAACTCGGGGGAGCTTACTCATATCTCTATGGACATCACTAATATCTCCGGAGAAATCACCAAGAACTATTGGGGTCAGCCTGTGATGATTTCATGTTACATCCCCCGGAGGAACGAAGCAGTCTGTTAATCCTGCAAATCATGTTAATCCTGTGAAAAAACCGTTGTGTCATCGCACACAGTCATTATTCACTATTCATTATTCGTTATTCACTGTTCGTTATTCACTCCTTAACTGCACCATTCCGTCCCGCACAAGGATTTTGTCATGGTTGTCGAGTATATGGTTTAGGGCGGCAAGGTTTTTTTCCCTCTCTAATGGCATTGCGTCCAAAAGCGTCGATATTGCCGCCGACTTTTTGTCCTTGAGGTACTCAAGCGCCGCCTCACGTACCTCGTTGAACTCCCACTGCAACAGGCCCGACTGTGTCTTGCGGCGACATACATCGCAGTTATGACAGGCGCCGTCGCTCTTCTCGCCGAAGTAGTTCAATAACATCTGCGTGCGGCAAATATTATCCGATGAAATATACTCAATTACCTTCACAATCCTCTCTCTGCAACGCTTGCGGCGGTCTTCATATACTGAGCCGGGAATTATGATGCGCCTGGTCTCGACCCTGTCGCGAGTGAAAACTATTTGCGGCTGCTTCTTCTGCGGAATGTAACTGATAATGTTCATCTTCGACAGCATCACCAACTCATTGTAAACAACATCCGGCGTAGAATGCATGCGAGTGGCTATAGTCGACTCGTCAATAAATACATAATCAGCAAAGGGACCTGTGTATGAACGCAGTACTTCCTGAATTATATTTTCGGCAAGGAGGCTGGTATGCGTCCTGTAAAGTTCGTTGCGACTGATCAGAAAGAGCAGACGCGAATTGTTGTCGGGTTCTTCGATATACTCGATGTATCCGGCAGCTTCGAGTATTTTGAGGGCGTAATTTGTTTGGCTGTATGAGAACTTGAACAACAGGCAGAAGTTCTCCGGTGAAAATCCGTACGTCCGGAATTCGCCGTATCCTGCCGCTATCTCGTAATAGTTTCCCAGAGCTTCATAGACCCTTGCAATAAACGACTTGTCGGGATACTCTTCGTTTGTGCGATGGTTGAGCTTCGACGACTCGGTTGACGAACACAGGACGATGGCGTAAGCCTTCTGTCCGTCGCGTCCGGCTCGTCCGGCTTCCTGAAAATACTCTTCGAGAGAGCCGGGCATATCTACATGGATTACCACGCGTACATCGGGCTTGTCGATACCCATCCCGAAGGCGTTCGTAGCTACCATTACACGGCACGCGCCTGTTTTCCACGCATCCTGACGCAGTATTTTCTCCTCACGGTTGATTCCTGCATGATAGAAGTGCGCCGAGAAACCGTTCTGCTGCAGCTCTCGCGCTATCTCAACCGTAAGTTTGCGGTTACGTACATATATAATCGCCGTGCCTTCAACGCTGTTCAGAATATGCTTTATCTCATCTGTCTTGTGCTCTGCATGACGCACTACGTAAGCAAGATTGTCGCGTACAAAGCTATTCTTCAACACATTCTTCCGACGGAAAAGCAGTTTCTCCTGTATGTCATCTACTACGAAAGGAGTGGCCGTAGCCGTCAACGCAAGTACAGGGACGTTCGGTGGCAACAGCTTGCGTACATCGGCGATATGAAGGTATGACGGACGGAAATCGTAACCCCACTGCGAGATGCAATGGCTCTCATCAACGACTAACATGCAAATCTTCATCAGCGGCAGCTTCTTGAGGAATAATTCGGTGTGAAGTCTTTCGGGTGAAATGTAGAGAAACTTGTAATCACCGTAGATGCAGTTGTCGAAATGCTTGTTGATTTCGTCGGTGGACATGCTCGCATAGACGGTTGTAGCCTTGATATGGCGGGCTTTGAGATTGTCCACCTGGTCTTTCATCAACGCAATCAGGGGAGTGATAACAAGACAGACGCCTTCCATCGTCATTGCCGGGACTTGAAAGGTCAGCGACTTGCCGGCGCCGGTCGTCATAAGTCCGAGCGTGTCGTTACCCGCCAACACAGAGCGAATAATCTCTTCCTGAAGCGGGCGAAACGATTTGTAATTCCAGTATTCTTCTAATGTCTCATGTAGAATGTCGGCCACGATTATCGGGAATTTGACGGTCTTATATCTTTGACGGTAAGCTGGATGGAAGTTGTTCCGTTATAAACGTTTTCTTCGATATTGTAGCAAATATCAAGAGGTTGACCTTCCTTGACGTAGTGCTCATGCTCGCTCATCCCGAAGGCGATTCCGTGCATGGGAGTACGAATGGTTTCGTCTATGAGTTCAAGTTTCAGATGCGTGCCGTCCTTGCCTACAATGCGGCTGCCGCCTGCATCCTTAACGTTATAAGAGCAGAAGACCGGCTTGTCGTTTGCGGGACCGAATGGATTCATGCGCTTGAGTTCGTTCATCAATTGTTGATTGATCTCTTTGAAGGTAACTACTTCGTCGATGTCTATCTGCGGCAACATCTGTTCGGCAGTGATTTCTTCGAGGGCGATACGGGTGAAGCGTTCGACGAAAGCTTCAATATTCTCTTCACGCAGCGAGAGGCCGGCGGCGTAAGTATGACCGCCGAAGTTCTCCAGCAGATCGCGACAGTTCTCGATAGCTTTGTACATGTCGAATCCTGCTATGGAACGCGCCGAACCGGTTATCAGTTCGCCCGACTTGGTCAGCACAACCGCCGGACGATAATATTTTTCCGTCAGACGCGAGGCTACTATACCTATCACTCCTTTGTGCCAATCGGGGTTATATACTACGATGCCCTTGCGATCTTCCATATCAGTCATCTCGTCGATGATAGCGTTCGCTTCGTCTGTCATCTTGCGATCCATCTCTCGACGTTCGTCATTGCGCAGGTCTATGTTCTCACTCTTTTCGCGTGCAGCTTTTTCGTCTCTCGCAAGCAGCAAATCAACGGCTTCGCGACCGTTGAGCATTCTTCCCGAAGCATTTATCCGAGGTCCTATCTTGAATACTACATCGCTGATTGTGATGTCCTTTCCTGCAAGCCCTGAAGTATTTATGATGCCTTGCAGACCGATGCTCGGACTGTGATTTAGTTGTTTCAGTCCGTAATACGCAAGTACGCGGTTCTCGCCGGTGATAGGAACGATGTCGGAAGCGATGCTGATAGCCGTCAGTTCGAGCAGACTTTCAAGTTCGGAGAATGCTATGTCGTTGCTTATGGCAAAGGCTTGCATGAACTTATAGCCTACGCCGCAACCCGAGAGATGCTCGTAAGGATAGTGAGAATCAGTACGTTTGGCGTCGAGTACGGCCAGCGCTTCCGGCAGTTCATTGTCGGGCATGTGATGATCGCAGATAATGAAGTCTATGCCTTTCCGATTGGCATATTGAATCTTGTCGATCGCCTTGATGCCGCAGTCAAGAGCTATAACAAGACTGATGTCGTTCTGCTCTGCATAGTCAATGCTGCGGAAAGAGATACCGTATCCCTCGTCGTACCGGTCAGGGATGTAATAGTCGAGCGCCGTCGAAAACGGGCGCAAGAAACGATAAACGAGGGATACCGCCGATGTGCCGTCCACATCGTAGTCGCCATAAATAAGTATCTTCTCGTTGTTGCCGAGAGCCTTGTTCAACCGCTTGACCGCCTTGTCCATATCGGGCATGAGGAAGGGGTCGTGCAAGTCGCTCAAACTCGGCCTGAAGAATTTTTTCGCTCCATCGGATGATGTTATCCCGCGCTTTACCAACAAACGAGCGACTACGATGTTTAATCGCATCTCCTCTGCAAGTTTTTCGCACAGTCGAGATTCCTCTTCCGTATGGACTTGTAAGTGCCATCTTTTTGTCATTATATATAGTTTTTATTTTTTTTATCATGATTAATTTGTTTACATTCAACGCACAAAGATAATTATAATTTTCTTACCGGAGTACCTCATTAACTAAATATTTTGTGAATGTCTCAAATTTTTATTGTTCGTTAACGCTCAAAATTAGATCTTTCAAGGTCTGCAATTCGGAATTTATCAGTATCTTTGCTCCAAATTCAAACGAAATTAGTATGAAGTCATCGAAAGTTTTTTTTACAAATCTACGCACCAATCCGCGTAGTAACCTGCTCGACAAGATGGAGCGTTTAGTGAAGAAGTCCGGCTTTTTGACGCAAGCTCTGGACAAGAAATTTGTTGCCGTAAAGATTCATTTCGGCGAGCCGGGCAACATGGCTTACCTGCGCCCCAATTATGCGGCGCGGATGGCCGACTTGCTGCGTGCGGCAGGGGCGCGGCCTTTTCTGACCGATAGTAACACTCTCTATTCGGGTCAACGCTCAAATGCCGTTGACCATCTGCAAAGTGCGATGGAAAACGGATATAACCCTATCTCTGCCAAGTGTCCGGTCATCATAGCCGACGGCCTCAAAGGAACGGACTATCGCGAGATACCGTTCGACGGCAAGTATTGCAAGGCGCCAAAAGTAGGTACGGCGGTAGTTGACGCCGATGTGATTGTCAGCATGACCCACTTCAAAGGCCACGAACAGTCAGGCTTCGGCGGTGTATTGAAGAATATCGGCATGGGAAGCGCAAGCGTCGGCGGCAAACTCGAACTGCACTCTACATCCAAGCCTGTTATTGAGAGCGAAAACTGTACCGGATGCGGTATCTGCGTTGCTAACTGCGCACATGACGCTATCCGGCTCGATGACGCTCGCAAAGCTGTTATAGATTATGATACATGTGTTGGTTGCGGACAGTGCGTTGCCCTCTGCCAGTACGATTCGGCTGTGCTCGCCGACTACTGCTCGTCGGAGTTGCTCAACTACAAAATAGCCGAGTACACTAAGGCAATCCTCGACGGCAAACCGCATTTTCATATCAGCTTCGTTATGAATGTCTCGCCCGAATGTGATTGCTGGAACCATAATGATGCGCCTTTAGTGCCGGATATCGGCATAGCCGCCTCGCTCGACCCGGTAGCTCTCGACCGTGCTTGCGCCGACCTTGTCACACAAGCGCCCGCACTGCCCGGTACACGTCTTACTGAGGCTCACAAAGGCGAACATGCGAACGACGACAAATTCACCCTTGTGCACCCAAATGTCAGGTGGCAGGCCGGCCTCGAATATGCCGAAGAAATAGGATTGGGAGTGAATAGCTATGAACTCATATTGGTTTGATTATGATGTCGATTGATGATACTGTATGTGCGGTTTCAAGCCCCGCCGGTTCGGGAGGCGTTGCACTGATTCGCGTTTCGGGCAAAGATGCAATTGCCGTAAGCGAACAAATATTTGTTGCCCGCAACGGCGCTAAACTCGCTGATACGGAGTCAAATAAAATCGTTTACGGTAATCTTTCATCTTTGTTAGACGACGTCCTTGTATCCGTCTTTCGCGCTCCTCATTCCTATACCGGCGAAGATACCGTTGAAATTTCGTGCCACGGCTCGCTCTACATCCAACAGCAACTGCTGCAGTTACTTGTTGAGAGCGGAGCGCGACTTGCATATCCCGGAGAGTTCACTCAACGCGCCTTCCTCAACGGCAAGATGGACCTCTCGCAGGCAGAAGCCGTAGCCGACCTTATAGCTTCCACTTCAGCAAGCATGCACCGTCTCGCTATCAACCAGATGCGCGGCGGTTTCTCGGACGAGTTGCAGCGTCTGCGTACGCGACTGCTCGAATTTACTTCGCTTATCGAGTTAGAGCTTGATTTTAGCGACCATGAAGACCTCGAGTTTGCCGACCGCACAGTTTTACGCGACTTGGCCATCGAAATACAGGGCAAAATCCATGATCTCGCCGCTTCATTTTCCACCGGTAACGCTATAAAGAATGGTATTCCCGTAGCCATAATCGGCAAGCCAAACGTAGGCAAGTCAACGCTCCTAAACGCCCTTCTGAACGAGGAACGCGCTATTGTCTCCGAGATACCCGGCACTACCCGTGATACTATCGAAGAAGCGCTCAATATCGAGGGGCGAATGTTTCGTATCATTGATACCGCCGGTTTGCGCAACAACACAACCGACAGTGTTGAGGCGCTGGGCATTCGGCGCAGCTTCGAGAAAGCCGAAAAGGCCTCTATCATCCTCTATCTCTACGACCTGACGCAGGAAGACCGTGAAGACCTCGTCTCCACCAGCCAATGGTTACAGAAATTCAACAAACCCATACTGATGATCGGCACCAAAAACGACCTTATGCGCCGTAGTCCTATTCATACTTTCGGCAATGTTAAGGCAATCAACATATCTTGCCGCGAAAAAGCTGACATTGAGCGTGTTAAAAGCTATATTCTCAGCATATCCAATGCAGGCGGAACGAGCGAAAACGAGGTGATAGTAACAAACGTTCGTCATTATGAAGCTCTCTGCCACGCAGGCGAAGCCATAGAGCATGTTATTGAAGGCCTTGACAGCCAATTATCGGGCGACCTGTTATCTGAAGACATCCGCGACTGCCTGCGCCACTTAGCCGAAATCACCGGCGGCGAAATTCTCCCCGACGAAGTCCTGTCCAACATCTTCTCAAAGTTCTGCATAGGGAAATAGGAACACGAAGCCACAGGAAAAGCGAACAAATGTAACACATTTCATTACAAATAAAATGATTATGAGCAAAGCAATACAGCCGTTTCGTCCTGTCCATCCGGGCGAACTTTTGAAAGATGAATTAGAATACCGCAACCTGTCGCAAAAGTCGGTTGCTAAGGAGTTGGGGCTGTCTTATACGACATTCAACGGGATATTGAACGGCAAGCGTCCCGTCTCGACCGACTTTGCCTTGTTTATGGAAGCGGCGTTGGACGTTCCCGCTTACATTCTTGTCGGTATGCAGTCTGACTACAACCTGCAGGTAGCCCAAAAAGACAACAAACTCCTCGCCCGCCTTGCCAAAATCCGTAAAGTGGCGGCGGTGTTCTGAAAAACTTTTTTCATCCCTCCACATGTAAATCTCGATATTTTCATGTACCTTTGCGCAATTATTCTATCAATAAAACGCAATGGATTATAATTTTAGAGAAATAGAACAAAAGTGGCAAGCCTACTGGAAAGAAAATAAGACTTATAAGGTCGATATCGACAAGAATAAGCCTAAATATTACGTTTTGGACATGTTTCCCTATCCATCGGGAGCAGGCTTGCACGTAGGGCATCCGCTCGGTTATATTGCTTCGGACATTTACGCCCGCTATAAACGGCTGAAGGGCTTTAACGTGCTGCATCCTATGGGCTATGACGCCTACGGTCTGCCGGCCGAACAATACGCCATTCAGACAGGGCAGCATCCTGCTATTACGACAGAGCAAAATATCAAAAGATATAGAGAACAACTTGACAAAATCGGTTTCTCGTTCGATTGGGAGCGCGAAGTACGCACCTGCGATCCTGAATTTTACAAATGGACTCAATGGGCTTTCTGCCTGATGTTTCACTCGTATTATACCACCTCCCAAGGAGAGGGAGGAGCGCGTCCAATATCGGAATTGACAGCTCATTTTGATAAATATGGAACTGAGGATTTGAATGTCTCTTGCACTGAAGAACTCTCGTTTACAGCCGATGAATGGTGTTCGTGGGACGAGCGCAAGCAGCAGGAAACGCTTATGAACTACCGCATTGCGTATCTTGCCGATATGAGCGTTAATTGGTGTCCGGCCTTAGGTACGGTGCTGGCTAATGATGAGGTCAGCGAAGGCGTTTCGGTCAGAGGCGGTCATCCTGTCGAACAACGCAAGATGAAGCAGTGGTCGTTGCGTGTTTCGGCTTATGCACAGCGACTTTTGGACGGCTTGGATACAATCGACTGGACTGATTCGCTCAAAGAAACACAACGGAATTGGATAGGACGTAGCGAAGGAGCGGAAATACACTTCCCCCTGGCCTCCTCTCAAAGAGTACGAATAGATATAACAACCCAAAGAGGGGGGACGAAAGCGCGTTATTATGCTATAGAAAAATCGGATTGGAATACTAATATTAATCATGCAAGAGAGAATCGTCATAATCCGACAGAAGCAGAAAGAGTGTTATGGGAAATGTTACGCTCAAAAAAGACAGATTATCGATTTCGCAGGCAACATCTTATTTATAAGTATATAGTAGATTTTGTTTGCCTCGAAAAACGACTTATTATAGAAGTTGATGGAGACTATCACGATACTGCCGGACAAAAGAAATTAGATAATCAACGCACATCCGAATTAACTAACCTTGGTTATAATCTCCTTCGTTTCAAAAATGAAGAAGTATTAGTGAACACAGATAAGGTGATAAAAACAATAAGGGATTGCCTTGCTTTAGGAGATGACAAACAATTAGCAGACTTAGTCGGGCATTCTTTAGGAGAGAATCCAGGGGCGATAACTGTTTTCACCACCCGTGCCGACACTATTTATGGCGTTACATTTATGGTTCTGGCGCCCGAAAGCGAATACGTTGCACAAGTCGTTACAGTCAAGCAGAAAGCCGAAGTAGATACTTACATCGAAAGCGTCAAACGCCGTACGGAGCGCGAACGCATTGCCGACCGCAAAGTTACGGGCGTTTTCAGCGGTTCGTACGCTATTAATCCGGTGAACGGCGCAGAGATTCCGATTTGGATTTCCGATTACGTCTTAGCCGGTTACGGCACGGGCGCTATAATGGCTGTTCCCGCGCACGACAGCCGCGACTATGCTTTTGCCAAACACTTCGACCTGTCGATTATACCATTAATCGAAGACGCAGATATTTCGGAAGAAAGCTTCGATGCGAAAGACGGCATCATGATAAATTCCGGATTTCTCAACGGGTTGACCGTCAAGGAAGCCATCCAAAAAGCTAAAGAATACATTGCAGAAAACGATTTAGGCAAGGTGAAAATCAATTATCGTCTGCGCGACGCTATTTTCAGTCGCCAGCGCTATTGGGGCGAGCCGTTCCCGATTTATTACAAGGACGGAATGCCCTATACCGTTGCTCCCGAAGACCTTCCAATCGAACTTCCCGAAGTGGATAAATTTCTCCCCACCGAGACTGGCGAACCGCCTCTGGGACGAGCGAAAGATTGGAGTTATGATGCAAAAATAAAGAACGATAAGCTGTAACAAGGATATGAATTCATCAAAAATACAAATCGATTTTATTACCGAAATCAAGCAAAAAATTCGGCAGGCGCAGTACGATGCTATGAGAGCGGTAAATGTGCAGTTAATCAACCTTTATTGGGAGATTGGCAAGTCCATTGCCGAAAAACAGGTAGAGAGCTGGGGCAAGTCGATAGTGCAGACTTTGTCAAAAGAGTTGCAGTCGGAGTTTCCTGGTGTGGGTGGTTTCTCGGTTGCAAATCTATGGTCGATGGCGCAGTTTTATGCCGAATATCATGCGGTTGAAAATCTCCAACCATTAGTTGGAGAAATTAGTTGGACAAAACATATCGCGATTATGAGCAAGTGTAAAGATAATCTTGAACGCGAATTTTACATTCGTTCAACGCGAAAATTCGGTTGGACCAAAAATGTGCTGATTAATCAGATAGAGAATAAAACATACGAAAAATATCTGGTAAATCAAACAAATTTCGATGAAACATTGCCTGAAAAGATTAAAAAGCAGGCGGTTTTGGCTGTGAAAGATGAATATTCCTTCGGTTTCCTTAACCTTGCCAACGAACATTCCGAAAGCAATTTGGAAAATGCTTTGGTAAGCAATATTCGCAAGTTTTTGCTTGAAATGGGTGGATTTTTTACTTTTGCAGGCAATCAATTTCGCGTGGAGATAGATGATAAAGAGTATTTTATTGATTTATTGCTATTCCATCGTCAGTTGCAGTGTTTGGTGGCGGTAGAACTGAAAATCGGCGAGTTTCAGCCTGAGTATAAAGGGAAAATGGAATTTTATCTGTCTATTTTGAACGATAAAGTAAAACTATCCAACGAAAACGATGCAATCGGCATTATTATTTGCAAAGAGAAAAACAGAACGGTAGTCGAGTATTCGCTAAAAACAAGCGCTTTGCCTATCGGCGTAGCGACTTACACTACAACGGCAATTTTGCCCGAAAACTATCGAAAACTGTTGCCAAACAGTGAGGAAATAAACGAAAAATTAAAAGAATTGTAAAATTATGAGTGTAGTTGAACAAATTTCGGAGCATAGGAATTATGCGGCTCGGCCTATTACTATCAAGGAAATAAAGCCGCATCCCAATGCCGACAGGCTCAAGATAGCCGTCGTCAATGGCGAAGACGTGATTGTCGATTTGAGCACAAATGTAGGCGATAAGGTTGTGCTTTTCCCTATTGAGTGCAAGATAAGTCAGCTGTTCTTGACCGAGAACAGCCTTTTCCGTAGCGGTCAGGGTGAAAACAAAAATCCTGAGAAGACAGGTATGTTCGACAAGCATGGTCGCGTGCGGGCTATCCGTTTGCGCGGCGTTGTGAGCAACGGGTTTATTGTGCCGCTTTCGCATTTCGATTTCCTTAATGAGGACGACGTAAATATTGCAGACGAGATACTGAAAGAAGAGTGCTTCGATACCGTCAAAGGCATTACTATTTGCGAAAAGTACGTTGTCAAGCAAAAGAATCCCAAGACACAGAATTACAAGCCCAGAAAGACCCTTTCGGAGAAAATCGTTGAACGGCAATGGCGATTTCATTACGAAACCGAAAGGCTGGATAATCATTTGGATCAAATCCGGCCGCAGTATCGCATTCATATATCCTACAAAATACATGGCACGTCGATATGCGTAGGGCGCGTGCTGGTGCACAAATTCAAGTGGCGTCCGTTAGTTTGGCTGGCAAATATATTGCTGGGCGGCAACGAGTATTACCGCGATGTATGGTCGAGCCGACGTGTTATCAAAACCCCCGCATACAAGAAAGTTAACCAAGCTTTCTATGAAGACGATATCTGGACTCGCGTTTACACGGATGTTTTGAAGGGCAAACTCACGGACGGACAGAGCGTTTACGGCGAGATTGCAGGCTTCTT
Source organism: Tannerella sp. (assembly GCA_031290635.1). Lineage (GTDB taxonomy): Bacteria > Bacteroidota > Bacteroidia > Bacteroidales > Tannerellaceae > Tannerella. The sequence goes on from JAITNE010000032.1 coordinate 11,301, forward strand.
GCCCAACGGTTCTTCTATTCAGGGAGAATACGATTACGGCTTCAAGCAGCCCGACACGCAGGAATATATCAATGGCGTTCATTACGGACTGTTTGTTTATCGCATCACTAACACGAGCAAAACAGGCGTCGTCAGCGAGTTTGACCCCTTTGAAGTAGCCGAGTGGTGCAAGTTAAGAGGATTGCAATCAGTGCCCTATCTTGATTCCGGCAAGACGACCGATTATGTGCCCTACACTCCCCCCGAAAATGCTACCGACGAAGAGCAGGCAGACTATCTGCAACGCTGGCAAACGCAGTTATACGAGCGCATCAAGCAGAAGCCCGAATTTTACATCGAAAAGCGTTGCTATATCTGCAAAAACAACGTGCCTGCCGAAGGCATCGTCATACGAATAATAGATAATAATGAAGCGTTCAAACTAAAGAGCAAGGCGTTTTTACTGAAGGAAACCGAGCTGTTAGACAAAGGCGCTGAAGATATTGAAGGATAAAATCAAATGAAAGAAACAACAATAACAGTACGGAAATGTGATTTCGCCGACGTAGCTGACATCAATGCGGTTGGCGAGCTGCTCAACGCTTATATTGCCGACGAGATGGGAGGCGGTCAGCCATTGACGCCCTTGCAGCAGACGCGGTTGGCAGAGCAGCTCGACCGGAACTATAAATCGGTAGTCCTGTTGGCTCTGTCTGACGGCGTTTATTGCGGTATGCTGGTCGCTTTCGAGAACTTTTCGACCTTTACGATGCACCCGATGCTGAACGTTCACGATGTGATTGTGTTGAACGAATATCGAGGTCAGGGCATAGGACGGAAGCTGCTTGAGAAGATAGTCGAGACGGCTGACGGCCTTGATTGCAGCCGCGTTACTCTGGAAGTCCGCCACGACAACCTTGTAGCCCGCAATTTGTATGCCTCGCTTGGCTTTAAGGACACTGTTCCGCCGATGTATTATTGGCGTAAAGATTTGAAACATTAATAAACAAGAATATGATAACATTAGACCAGCTAAAAGAATTGTTGGAACGCGAGGATGCGTTGAGGAGGTATCTTTGACGTCGACGCCAAGATTGTCCAGCTCGAAGAAGAAGAACTGAGAACCCAAGACCCTGCTTTCTGGGAAGACGCCAAGCGTGCGGAAGCGCAGATGCAAATCGTCCGTGGATTGAAGAAATGGATTGAACTATATAAGGAAGTGCATGACGCGACGGAGGAGTTGAGCCTCGCTTTCGAGTACGTCAAGGAAGGCGTAACGAGCGAAGAAGAGGTAAACGCCACATACGCGCATACAAAAACGCTTGTCGAGAATCTGGAGTTTCGCAACATGCTGCGCGAAGAAGCCGACCAGATGAGTTGCGTCCTCAAGATCAACTCCGGCGCCGGCGGCACCGAGAGTCAGGATTGGGCGCAGATGCTTATGCGGATGTATATGCGTTGGGGTGAAGCCGGCAAGTTCAAGGTCTCCGTCAATCATTTGCTTAACGGCGACGACGCCGGCATCAAGACCGTAACCATGCAGATAGAAGGCGACTATGCCTACGGCTATCTGAAAGGCGAGAACGGAGTGCATCGCCTTGTGCGGGTCTCGCCCTACAACGCTCAGGGCAAGAGGATGACCTCGTTTGCATCCGTCTTTGTCGCCCCGCTCGTTGACGAGACCATCGAAGTAAACATCAGTCAAGCCTGTATTTCGTGGGATACCTTCCGTTCGAGCGGCGCGGGCGGCCAGAACGTCAACAAGGTAGAATCGGGCGTCCGCCTGCGCTATCAGTACAAAGACCCCTACACCGGCGAAGAAGAAGAGATACTGATAGAGAACACCGAGACCCGCGACCAGCCTAAGAACCGCGACAACGCCATGCGCCACCTGCGTTCCATACTATATGATAAGGAGATGCAGCATCGTTTAGCGGAGAAAGCCAAGGTTGAAGCCAACAAGAAGAAGATAGAGTGGGGTTCACAGATACGCAGTTACGTATTCGACGACCGTCGCGTCAAAGACCACCGCACGAACTATCAGACCTCCGACGTTACCGGCGTAATGGACGGCAAGATCGACGACTTCATCAAAGCCTATCTAATGGAGTTCGGTTGAGTACTTATGACTTCACGTATTGGCGCGGGCGGCGGGCGTTGAAATAGAGCATGGCAAAACAGATGTTCATTGAGCGCAGACGTAAAGATAATCATGATTTCCGGAGATGCAGGACAGAGATTGTTTCGTACCTCTTGGGGACGGGAAAATGCAGGCGTCATCTCCGGAAATAATATTTTGATTTTTGAGGACGGTTTGAAGAAAAGTCCTTACCTTTGTCGGAAATTAATAAGCATTTATTATGGCTAAGTACAAAAGAATTTTATTGAAACTCAGCGGTGAATCGCTGATGGGAACTAATGAGTACGGTATAGACCCTAAGCAACTCAAAAGCTATGTCGAGCAAATAGCAAGCGTCGTAGAGGTGGGCGTGCAGGTGGCGATTGTTATAGGCGGGGGGAATATCTTTCGCGGACTGAGCGGCGCTACTCTGGGCTTCGACCGCGTCAGAGGAGACCAGATGGGGATGCTCGCGACCGTTATCAATAGCCTTGCGCTTTGCTCGGCGTTGAAAGCCGGTGGCACGGACGCCGACGTGCTAACTTCTATCTGCATGGAGCCGGTGGGTGAGTTTTACAGCAAGAACCGCGCTGTGGAACTGCTCTCGCAAGGCAGGGTTGTAATCATAGCGGGCGGTACGGGTAATCCGTATTTTACTACCGATACGGCTGCTGCCTTGCGTGCGATTGAGCTGGAAACCGACGTGCTGCTTAAAGG
>JAITNE010000005.1 GCA_031290635.1 Tannerella sp.
ATGACAATAGTCTGTTTCATAGTGTTGAAAACTTTTTTAGCTCTTTTTGAGAGCAATAGTTGATAATTAATTTTAAAAGTCATAATTTTGTATTTGAATTACGTTAATAAACATGCAAGTTTGTGTGTTGTTGAATGGCAATACTTGCATTAAAACATTCTCTAATTCACTGAACCGGTTGCTCCTGCGAAGAATGACCGGTTCTCTTTTTCTCTGTTTGGGGTTACTTTTCCATAGGCTTTACTTGTTTTTAGTTATTAAATATGTGTCGCCTTCCTTTTTCCAGGTGAAGCGGATGTTTTGCCTGGTGAGGTTGAGGATTTGCTCGACAGTTAGACTGTTGTCGAACGAGCCGCTGACAACAGTGTTGCTCAATTCACTGCTACGAAGTACGAACTTCACTCCATATTGATTTTGAAGCATAGTAAGCAACTCCGGGAAGGCTATCGACTGGTATCTTATTTTATGTTCTTTCCATGCAATCGACGTTTCTACATCAACGCTATCTACTTCCAAACGCTTATCCGTCCGGCTAAACACGAGTTGATAATCAGGCTTCATGGTTACCGTCCGACCGGCGGCGTCGAACCTTACCGAGCCTTCGACTAATGTGGCTCTAAGCTCGTTTTCGCCGGTATATGCACGGACGTTGAACTCGGTGCCAAGTACGGTGATTTGAGTTTCATCGATCTTCACTATAAAACTGCGGTCTTTGTGTTTTCTGACCTTAAAATAGGCTTCGCCGCTCAATGTTACTTCGCGCACCTTGTCGTTATAGTGGTCTGAATAAGTCAGTACGCTGTTTTTATTCAGCGTTATTTCACTGCTGTCGGGCAGAAAGAATGAAGAAGTAGCGTCGCCGGTTACGAGCGAGTAAATCTGCGTCGGCTTGGTCGTCGGCGTCTCTTCCGACAGATTCGGAAGGAAGACCAAGCCTGTTATCGCTGCCGCAACTGCTGCCACGCTTACATACCGCCAAAGGTTAATAGGCAGTGCGAACTTGCGAGGCATGGACGTACTGATATTGCTACTCAGCCGGTCGTACAACGCTTCAGGGTCGCGACAGACAGTGCTCCTGACCTCTGCCTTAAAGTATGCCTCATAGCGGAGGAAAGCCTGCTTGTTATCTTCGTTCTCTGATATCCATCGTTGCAGCTCGGTCTTTTCGTTTTCCGAAGCCTCGCCCGACAGATAACGGACTATAAGTATGTCAATATTTATGTTCATACTGACTAAGTAACAAAAAAGCTACTTTACCCTTAGTCCTTGTTCATGATTTTCATGATAGTTTTCATGGCTGTTGACAGATGGGCTTCGAGTGTTTTGATGGAAATATTCAGATGGTCGGCTGCTTCACGGTATTTCATGCCGTCTTCGCGCACAAGTTTGAATGCGATTTTGCATTTGGGAGGAAGCAGTTCGATAGCTTGGTTGACTCGTTCTATGGTTTCACGGTTGATGTAATCATCTTCGGGCGTAGTTTCGGTGTATGCAAACAGGTCTATAGGCAGTTCATCGCTGTTGACGATTTGAGGTTGCTCTACGCGCAGATAATTAAGGCATTTATACTTGGCTATGCGGTAGATGTAAGCGTCGAAGTCGATTATTTCCTTCAATTGCTTCCTGTTCTCCCATATAGCTACGAAGACGTCGGAGGTAAGTTCTTCAGCTATTTCCTTCCGGTGCACGTACATCATCACATAACGCATAATCCTGTTGGAATACGTGTAGTATAAAGCTCTAAACGCCGTCTCAGAGCTTCTATCGGCTATATCTTCAAGCATAGAAATTAGAAATTAGAAATTAGAAGTTAGAAATTAGAAGTTAGAAATTAGAAATTAGAAATTAGAAATTAGAAATTAGAAATTAGAAGTTAGAAATTAGAAATTAGAAATTAGAAGTTAGAAGTTAGAAATTAGAAATTAGAAATTAGACGTTAGAAATTAGAAGTTAAGGAGTTATGTATTCTCAATTCTCAATTCTCAATTCTCAATTAACTAACCATCGTCCTATTGTTCGGTCTGTAGTATTGAATTCTACTCCGATTTTGACTATTTTCAGGTTGCCTGCGGTGTATGGAATAGCATAGCTCTTGTCGTCAATCTGTTTCAGAGCAGCTTCGGCAGTGGAGTTCTCGTCAAGTTTAAATTCAAAAACGAATACAGTGTCTGATGTTTTTACTACCGCATCGGCGTTTCCTTTGGCAGTATGCACCTCAGTTTGAATAGATTGCCCCATCATTGTGAATAGCAGATAGAAAATCGTTTGATAATGCTTTTCCGTCTTGTTCTCAAGTTCATTGGGGATGCTCGCGAAAAACGCTCTTAGCCGCGTCATAAAACCATCTACATCACCCGCCCACAATTCTTCGACAAATAATCCGACAAAGAAATCCGATCTGTTAGTTGGAGTGTAGATCTGCAACAATTCCCTCAGAAAACCATATTTTACCTCCTCATTCGGAAAACCGAGTACATAAGCGTTTATCTGCTCATTATATCTTTTTATGGTGAGGTAACCGGTCTGATACAAAAGCGGCGTCGGGTCGTTAAATTCGACGCTATAATCGGAAATTGAATCGGCTGAAACAGGAATATCACCTTCAAATTTGCGAATATCAAGACCTGCTTTCCGAACCATCTTAACTAAAAACGTCGGCGTTCCGGACATAAACCAATAATGGACAAAATCAAGACAAGCAAGCGTCTTTAACACACTGAAAGGGTTGTAAATGCCTGTGCTTTTTTTGGCGAAATGATAACCGTCATAAAGTTTTTTCATTTTGGCAAGCGTTTCTTCGTAGGTCATTTCCTGTTCTTCAGCCAAAGCCCGAAGTTCCGGCTCGAAATTACCAAGTAATTCCTCTTCTGAGATACCGCAAATTCCGGCGTATTGCTTGTCCATACTTATGTCCACCAAATGGTTCAGGTCGCTAAAAACGCTTACTTTGGAAAACTTTGTAACACCCGTCAGCATCACGAAACGAAGACAGGCGTCGGAACTTTTCAGCACGCCATAAAAGCCTTTCATTACATTGCGAATCGCATCATTGGTATCTATATCGTCCAACGTACCCAATAATGGTTTGTCGTACTCATCCACAAGAACTACAACCCGCTGTTTTGTTTTCTCATAAGCTCGGAGTATAATGCCCTCAAAGCGTAAAGACGGAAGTTTGTCATTCGGATCAGCGCCCCATTCTGTTTCCAACTTCCGTAAGATGTTATCCAATATCTCATTTAGGGTTGCAACGTCTTGGCAATTCGCTTTATTAAAGTCTATATAGATCACCGGATACTTCGTCCAATCCTTTTCCATTTCAGCTATTTCCAATCCCTCGAAAAGCTCCTTCTTCCCAAGGAAATATGCCTTCAATGTCGAAAGAAAAAGACTTTTCCCGAACCGTCGCGGACGACCGAGAAAATAAGGCTTTCCTTGATTGACCAAACGATAAATATATGCCGTCTTATCCACATACAAACACTGATCTGTACGGAGGCTTTCAAAATCCTGTATGCCTAACGGCGATTTTCTATTAGTTGCTATCATATCTTTATTTTTTCCGCAAAGATACAACTATTATTTTAATTATCAATTTTTGTTATTGACCCATTTTTCCTTTCATTATTGCCCCTTTTTCTCGAAAATTTCATGTAACTTTGTGCCTTTTAATACTTATAATTATGGATATATTGTTATTGGGATCGGGCGGTAGAGAGCATGCAATTGCTTGGAAAATAGCCCAAAGTGAGAGGGTAGGGACTCTGTACGTTGCTCCGGGTAACCCCGGAACCGAGCAGGTTGGAATAAATGTGGATATCAAGGTGGATGATTTTGCCGCTATCAAGGATTTTGTTCTTGACAAGAAGATAGAGATGGTCGTTGTAGGGCCTGAAGATCCTTTAGTGAAGGGTATTTACGACTTCTTTCGCGATGATACTCAGCTAATTAACATTCCGGTGATAGGACCAAGTCGCGAGGGCGCGCAGCTTGAGGGAAGCAAGGCGTTTGCCAAGGCTTTTATGGTCAGACATGGCATTCCTACAGCTACTTATCGCACATTTAAGGCAAGCGATGTAATCGACGCCCTTAACTTCATGTGTACGCTCCGGTCGCCTTACGTATTGAAAGCCGACGGCTTGGCGGCAGGCAAGGGAGTGCTGATAGTCAACAACATATCCAATGCTTCAAAGGTGTTGCACAAGATGAAGAAAGGCATGTTCGGCGAAGCCGGAAAGACTGTTGTGATAGAGGAGTTTTTGGAAGGCGTGGAGTGCTCGGTGTTCGTGATGACCGACGGTCGAGATTACAAGATACTGCCTGTAGCAAAGGATTACAAGCAGGTCGGCAAAGGCAATACCGGACCGAATACCGGCGGCATGGGGGCAGTATCGCCTGTACCCTTTGCTAATGAGGAGTTTATGACTAAGGTTGAGGAACGAATAATACGTCCTACCATAGCTGGTTTGCTGTCGGAAGGAATTGATTACAAGGGCTTTATCTTCTTAGGATTGATAAACGTAGAAGGCGAACCTGTGGTTATTGAGTACAACTGCCGCATGGGAGACCCTGAAACTGAAGTCGTTATGCCTCTTATTAAGAGTGATTTTGTGGATTTGCTGCAAGGTGTTGCCGAAGGTAATCTTGCCTCGCGGACGCTTGAAATAGTTGACAAGTCGGCAGTTACGGTCATGCTGGTTAGCGGCGGCTATCCCGAAAACTATGAAAAAGGCTTGGCTATAAGCGGATTAGAGAACGTTCATCATGCTACAATCGTCTTCCATGCAGGCACATCGCTTGCAGACGGACAATTACAGACCTCCGGCGGCCGTGTGATGGCTCTGACATCGATTGGCAGCGCTCGCGAGGAGGCTTTAGCTGCTTCATACGAGAGCGCCAAAGCTATCACCTTCGACCAAAAATACTATCGACCCGACATAGGTTTCGACGTTTAAAACAGCTTATGAGATACTCTTATAACGATTCGCATCGCACTGATATCAAGCTGTCAGGCCGGCTGACATTCGGTTTCACTATGATTGTCTGCACGGCTTGCCTGCTCTACAGTACTGTCGTCGGTTCATGGTTTCCGTTACATCGCACGACTGCCGTTGTGCCTTTTTGGGACAATGTTTGCGAGGTTTTTACGAACATTTATGTATCCTGTTTTGTAGGATTATTGCTAATCATGTCAGCCGGTCTTATCATGAAGAGAATCAATGATATTGAGACACTTACACGCTTCAAATCGCAAACTCCCTTAATGATTTTCATGCTGCTGATATGCACTAACGCCGGTATGCCGCCCTTGCGTGAAGAGACGGTTTTTATACTTTGTGTTGCTATCGTAATGTACTGTGTATTTGGCACTTTCGACAGGATAGCTTCTATAGCGTTGCTTTTCAATGTTGGTGTAATTATATCGTTTACAAGCCTGCTCTTCCCGCCTGCAATATGGCTTGCACCCCTGTTCTGGTACGCTCTGCACAGGTTTGAAGCAATCACGGTGCGTGGTTTTATGGCTTCGCTTACAGGTATAATGATTGTGTTTTGGTATATCGTGCTTTGGTCGCTGTGGAAGCATGATTTCAGTATTCCGATAGCTTTTGTCAAGTCTGTAACAGACTTCAATCTTCCTCATATTGAGGATTTTAGCTTGAGTATGATAGTATGCTTTCTTTTTATGTTGACGTCATTATTCAGTATCCGCATCAACAGATATAAAAACGGTATCCGAGCCACTAAAATGTTACTTATGTTGATGGATATGTCATGCTGGTCATTACTGTTGATACTGCTTTATGGTCAGCACATTAACGTACTCTTTGCTACACTTTGTCTGCTCTCGTCAATACAATTCGCGTACTTAATAGAGAGCATGTGGACTAAATGGCGCTTTGCCGTTTATTACCTGCTTATGCTGATATTGCTGTATTCATTTATGTCGCCATTATGGAATTACTGATTGATTATGGTTATATTGGCGTATTTGTCGCTTCATTTCTGGCTGCTACGATATTGCCGTTCAGCTCGGAAGTAGTGCTTACGGGCGTATTGCTTGGCGGCGCAACCTATCTTCCTTGCATGATTGCGGCTACCGCAGGCAACTTTCTTGGCGGTATGACCTGTTATTGGCTTGGCATGATCGGTAAGATAGAATGGATACACAAGTACTTGAGACTCAATACCGAACGGCTTGAAAAGGTGCGTCTCTGGATGCAGGGCAGGGGGGCATGGATGGCGTTCTGGGTATTTCTGCCCGGCATAGGTGATTTTCTCGCGGTAGCGCTTGGATTCATGCGCTCCAATATATGGATAGTAGCCGCATCAATGCTTGCAGGTAAGGCGTTGCGGTATTGGATATGGATGGAAGTGGTTTATAAAGTCATAGACTTCTAAGGTGATGAAATTCACGTCTGTAGATTAATCCTAAGTAGATGATTAACAGGATGCTGCGATAGGTCAGACGCAGAGCGAGAGATGAGACGTCGGGTAGCATGGCGGCGGCGTAAAATACAGCTGCTGTTATGACATAAAACAGTGCGGAGGGCAGGTCGTAAGCTACGGGAAACTTCTTCCTGCCGATAAAGTACGACAGCAGCATCATTGCAAGGTTGCTGAAGAATGAAGCCCATGCGCACGCCATAAAGCCGTAACGGCGCACAAAGATAAGGATGATAGCTACAGTCAGAATGCAGCCGAATAGAGAGAAGTACGCGCCCCAGCGGGTGTTGTCGGTCAGTTTGTACCACATCGAAAGGTTGAAATATACTCCGAAAAAAAGCTCTCCGAGCATCACTATCGGCACTACGCCAAGTCCTGAGTAGTAGTCAGGTTGAAGCAGCAACTTGATAATGTCGATGTAAAACATCACCCCCAGAAAGATAACCGTAGCAAAGATAATAAAGTACTTCATTGCTGTAGAGTAGGCTTTGCGGTTGTCGGCGTCCTTGTTTTTGGCGAATACGAAAGGCTCGTAGGCATACCTAAACGCCTGTATGAACATCACCATGATTACTGCAATCTTGAAACATGCGCCGTATATGCCTAACTGTTCTTCGGCAAATGCCTTATTATCAAAGAGAAACTTGAACAGCATCTTGTCAA
>JAITNE010000072.1 GCA_031290635.1 Tannerella sp.
GTCTTTTACCGCAACAACATCAACCCCGGCACCGCCCGGCTGCACATCACGGGCATCGGCCGATATAAAGGCGAATTTGTAACAACATTTAATATTTTGGAATGAAACATATCATCATAATAATCATAACAGGCTCGCCGATGTCCGCTCAGGACGGCGTCGGTTTTGAAGCCGAAGAGTTCGGCATGAATTGTGCCGGGAAAATTAAGGTTGATGAAATTAAGGTTGATGAAGTCGGCATAACAATTAAGGTTGATGAAATTAAGGTTGATGATGGGGACATAATCATAAACGACACTGTAATCAAGCGCAAGTCCGGTGCAGACAGAGTCAGAGTTATCTCAAACAGCAGCCGTCAGAGCAGCGGCGGCACAGTAAACCGCCGTCAAACCACCCAAACCACCTCCGGCGTCGTCAACCGCCGTCGTGCCCAGACCTCCGGTCAGCAGATCATCCTCCCAAACCTCAAGCGTAAAACCTCCTACCCTGATGACGACCTCGAAGAACAGCCTCTGACCAGAAACAATCTCGGTCTGAATCTCGGCATCATCAACCTCTTTTACACCCTTGGAGGCTGGAAATCCAACGGTTTCCACTACGCCCTGCAATACGGACACCTCTTCCACCCAAACCTCGGACTGAACCTGCAATACTTCGCCAACAGCTTCGTCCCCTCCGTCAAAACCAAAGAAACCCTTCAGTACGACGGACTGCTGTTAGGTCCGCTGATAGCCGTTCCGCTCTCCCGCGCCCGCACTGCAGAACTCTTCATCAAACCCGCGGCAGGATTCGGCCGTACAAACTCAACCTCCGCCGTCAAAACCACCGGCAACAAGTATGGCGTCGGCATGTCCGCCTCTCTTGGCCTGACCCTCGGCATCAACCTAAGTCCGCACATCGCCCTGTCGGCAAACTTCGACCTGTACTACGGCAAGATCAAAGACCAGCCCTTCCTGACCGAAAACTTCAGCGGCGCAGCTACCACGGTCGGGCTAAGCTACAGATTCTGAAAGTTTTTTGGCGGATTTCTTTTTGATTTAAAAAAATATCCGTACCTTTGCAGCCCGAAAACAAGAATTTTTATAACGATTTTAATAACATAACAAATAAGGCAATGAAAAAAAATCTTCACCCTGCTTCCTACCGACAGGTAGCTTTTAAAGACATGTCGAACGAAGAAACGTTTATCTCACGTTCTACAATCCACACCAAGGAGACTGTTGATATCGACGGCGTTACTTACCCGCTTATCAAACTTGAGATTTCAAATACTTCTCATCCCTTCTACACCGGTAAAGCCAAGCTGGTTGACACCGCAGGCCGCGTCGACAAGTTTATGAGCCGCTACGGCAATCGCAAGAAAGCATTGTAATCAGCAATCAGGACAGCCTAAAACAACTCCCTGAGGATTTTGGCGGTTGCGCCGCTGTTGTTTTGCACGAAATCTCCTGCCCGTTTGCCCGATAAGGCTCGTTCTTCGGGGTTGGCGATGAAGTAATCCATACGGGCGTTGTAGTCCGTGCGGTTGTCTATCGAGAAGCCGCCGCCACATGCTATCAAATCCCTTGCTTCCTTGAACTTTTGGTATTTAGTCCCGAAAACTACGGGTATGCCATAGACCGCCGCTTCGAGGGTGTTGTGAACGCCTCTGCCGAAGCCGCCGCCGATGTAAGCAATGTGTCCGTAACGGTAGATTGCCGAAAGCAGCCCGAAGCTGTCGATAATCAGACAGTCGGATATGCGCGGAGATTCGGGAGTAGCATCCGAGAGCCGTACAGACGGACGATTGAGCAGCGATTGAATGTAAAGCAGATGCTCGCGGTGAATCTCGTGAGGCGCAATAATCAGTTTGGTTTCAGGATGAGCATTGAAGTAGGGGATGATTATCTCCTCGTCTTCAGGCCACGAACTGCCGGCTACGAGGATGATTTTGTCGTCGGTAGCGAAAGCCTCTATCTCGGGCATCAGACGCGCGTTCTGCTGTATCTCTATCACACGGTCGAAGCGCGTATCGCCACATACATCCACATTATTTATCCCATAATCCGAAAGCAATTTCTTCGACGCTTCGTCCTGCACGAACAGCCGTTCGTAGCATAGCAGCGCGGCGCGATACCACTTGCCGTACCATCTGAAAAATAGCTGGTTCGGACGAAATATCGCCGAGACGATATAGGTCTTGACGCCACGCTTTTGCAGCTCCGTCAGGTAATTGAGCCAGAACTCATATTTGATAAAGATAGCCATGCATGGATTGGCAAGGTTGAGAAACTTCCTGACCTTGAAAGGCGTATCGAAAGGCAGGTAGCAGATAACGTCCGCGCCCTCGTAGTTCTTGCGCACCTCGTAACCCGAAGGCGAGAAGAATGTAAGCAGTATTTTATACTCCGGGAAGTACTTGCGGATAGCCTCCATCATCGGTCGTCCCTGCTCGAACTCGCCCAGAGAAGCCGCGTGAAACCATACATATTTAGCCTCGCGGTCAATCTCCTTGCGCAGAATGCGGTTAGTGAACCATTGACCGATGCGCGTCATCCTCGCCTTGCGATTGAAAAACGACGCCAGCTCTACGGAGAATGCGTACAGATGTAAGATTAATGTATAAATGTATCTCATAGCTTGTCAGCCTAAAATTTCAACAGCTCGTTTGATTCTGCGGATTGTTTCATCCTTACCGATAGCTTCGGTGAGGTGAAATATTTGCGGACCTATGCCTTGCCCTACCAGCGTCAGCCGCACGGCATTCATTATGTTGCCGAGATTGTAGCCCTTGCTCTCTATCCAGGCTTTTACGTAAGATTCCGTGCCTTCGACGTCGAAAGGTTCGCGTCCGGCAAGCACATCGACCAGCTCGGTCAGTTGCGCCGCGCTATCCTCTTTCCAGCGTTTCTTGACGGTTTTCTCGTCATACTCCACAGGAGCGATGAAGAAATAATAGGTCAAATCCCACAGCTCGCGTACGAAACTGACGCGCTCTTTCATCAGACCGACTACTTTTTCGACGTACTCCGGGTCGGGATTATCAACGCCGTGCTCAGCCGTAAAAGGCGCGAACATCAGGGCTATCTCCCTGTCGGAACGTTTCTGTATATATTGATGATTAAACCACTTGCCTTTCTCGTAATCGAACTTGGCTCCGCTCTTGCTGCAGCGGCTGAGGTCGAAATGCCGTATCATCTCGTCCATACTCAGCAATTCCTGATCGTTGCCGGGGTTCCATCCCAGGAGGGCGAGGAAATTAACTACAGCTTCGGGCAGATAACCGCTTTCGCGATAGCCGGTCGAAAGCTCTCCGCTCGTCGGGTCACGCCATTCGAGCGGAAAGACAGGGAAGCCGAGACGGTCGCCGTCGCGCTTGCTAAGTTTGCCGCCGCCTTCGGGCTTGAGCAGCAGTGGCAGATGCGCAAAGGCAGGCATAGTCTGTTCCCAACCGAAACAGCGATATAGCAGAACGTGCAGCGGCGCACTCGACAGCCATTCTTCCCCGCGGATGACATGGCTTATATCCATCAAATGATCGTCCACAACGTTGGCAAGATGATAGGTAGGCAGATTGTCGCTTGACTTAAACAGCACCTTGTCGTCGATTACGGAAGAATTGAAAACTACGTCGCCGCGTATCAGGTCGTTGACGTGTATCTCTTCATCAGGTTCAACCTTTATCCGCACTACATGACGCTCGCCGCGGTCGATAAGCGACTGCACTTCGTCGTCTGACAAAGTCAGCGAATTGCGCATCTGCATCCTTGTAGATGCGTCGTACTGAAAGTTGGGCGCTTCGCGACGCTTGGCTTCAAGCTCTTCGGGAGTATCGAAGGCGATGTACGCAAGCCGGGCGTCGAGCAACTGCTCGACGTAATTGCGATACGAGCGCTCGCTCTGACGATAGGGAGCATAAGCCGCGTTGTCGCCAAAGCCTGCCCCTTCATCGAACTTAATCCCAAGCCACTTGAAAGAATCAATTATATACTCCTCAGCCCCCTGCACAAAGCGCTGCGAGTCGGTATCTTCGATACGCAAAATCAGGTCTCCGCCGTGTTGTTTAGCGAAGAGGTAGTTATACAAAGCCGTCCGTACTCCTCCGATATGCAGAGGGCCGGTAGGACTTGGCGCAAAACGTACTCTTACTTTACTTTCTGACATAATATAATGTTTCGGTATTATAATAATGCCGCAAAAGTAGCGTTTTTTTTTCTAATCTTGATTTTTTTATCTAACTTCGCCCTAAATTTCAAGGTAAAAAGATGAAGAAAACAACAGTTATATCTTTCTTATGCGTACTGCTGACGGCCTTTTTGACAGTATTCTTTGCACCGCGCGAGGGCAAGTTTCGCTATCAGTTTTACGAGGGCAAACCATGGCAGTACGGCTTGCTGACAGCTCCTCACGACTTCCCCGTTTACAAGGAAGCGAGCGAGATTGAAGCTGCTAAAGACAGCATTCGCAAGAAGTTCGAGCCTTACTTTCGGTTCAACGACGACGAAGAACGGGTGAGGCTCGAAGAATGGTCGCTCCACAAGTCGATGCTCTCCGAGCGTGGCGTGCCGGCTACGACGCTCGACTATATAGACCGCAGTCTGACGACGGTCTATCGCGCGGGTATAGCTTCGGCCGCCGACCTCGGCAATATGAAGAAGGGAAACCGTCAGCGCATAAACGTGCTTACGAACAGCATGTCCGAAGTGCGCAATCTCTCCGCAATCCACTCCGTCAAGACGGCTTACCAGACTATCATCGACAAAGCGCCGTCTGCCGTGAAGAAAGACCGGCTTTCGGAGTGTAATGTCAATGAGTTTCTGGCCGAAAACCTTATGTACGACGCCGAAACATCTGCCAAGGTACTCGACGACCGATTGCAACAGCTGCCTTTGTCGAACGGCATGGTGCAGGCCGGCGAGCGAATAGTTGACCGGGGGGAGGTGATCGACGGTCATATCTACAGTATCCTGCGCTCGCTCAAGACGGTCTATGAAACGAAGTCCGGCGGCTCGCAGCGGCACAATGTAATCTTTATCGGACAGTTCATCCTCATCTTCGCCGTTATGATTTGCTTTGGATTCTATCTGAAAACATTCTACAGGAAGATTTTTTATCATTATAAAGACCTTGCTTTCATTCTGCTATGTCTGCTTTCGACGTGCTTGCTGTCGGAAATCTGCGTCAAGTACAGTCTGCTCAACATTTACATACTGCCTTTTGCGATTGTACCCATCGTCATACGCACCTTCTTCGATTCGCACACGGCGCTGTTTACGCATCTGGTTACGACTGTTATCTGTTCGCTGACGGCGCTGTTTCCATACGAGTTTCTGTTGCTTCAATTCATGGCCGGCGTCGTGGTGGTCATCAGTCTGAAAGACCTTTCGCAGCGTTCGCAGCTCTTCGGATGTTCGTTGCTGGTAGCCGTAACCTACGCGGTTGTATATTTAAGTCTGGCGTTGTTTCAGGAGAGCAGTTTTGTCAAAATAAATTGGGATATGATGCTTTATTTCGGCATAAATTTTATTCTGCTGATGTTTTCATACGTACTTATATATATCCTTGAAAAGATTTTCGGATATATATCGCCCATAACTTTGGTAGAGCTGTCGAACATCAATGCTCCGCTGCTCAAACGGCTGTCGGAGGAAGCGCCGGGCACTTTCCAGCACTCCTTGCAGGTATCTATTCTTGCGTCCGAAGCGGCTCAGAAGGTTGGCGCCAATTCGCAACTGATCCGTACCGGCGCGCTGTATCACGATATAGGCAAACTTTATCATCCGGTGTATTTCACCGAAAATAAACAGAGTGGAATGGAGAATCCGCATGATAAATTATCCTACAAAGAAAGCTCTCAGAAGGTGATTGCTCATGTAGCCGAAGGCGTCAAGCTGGCTGAAAAGGCCGGGCTTCCGAAGGATATTATTGAATTTATCCCTACTCATCACGGCAATGGTTATACGAAAGCATTCTATAACGCTTTCCGCAACGAGTTCCCTGATGTGCCTGTATCTACGGATGAATTTTCGTATCCCGGTCCTAATCCTGCTACTAAAGAGACTGCTCTGCTGATGATGGCCGATTCGGTAGAAGCAGCATCGCGCAGTCTGCCGGAATATACCGACGTCAGCATCAAAGGACGGATCGACAAGATAATCGACGGTCAGATATCGGACGGTCTGCTTAACAAAGCGCCGCTGACGTTCAATGATATTGCGGTTATCAAGGGCGTCTTCCTCGAAAGGCTCAAAACTATTTATCATACTCGAATAAGCTATCCGGAATTAAAATAATGAAAGAATTTATCAAGGTTTTACGGCGGTTTGTGCCGCCTTACAAGAAGTATCTGCAGATGAACGTTGTGTTCAATATTTTGTCGGCTATCTTCAACGTGTTCTCATTTGTGTTGATTATGCC
>JAITNE010000081.1 GCA_031290635.1 Tannerella sp.
TTTTAAAATTTAATTTGTTGATAGTCGTTTACTCGCTTGTAAAAATTTTAATTATTAATGGTCGTATCTTCAAAAGACGGACTGAGGTTACGGGTGGTGGTCGGCAGACGGTCTATTCTCGTGGCAATGTCATTGACATTGGTCGGAATCCGGCTGTAATGAGTACAATGTGATTGACATTGGTCGGAATCCGACCGGATTATCTCTAATGTCTTTGACATTGGTCGGAATCCGACCGGATTGCGGTTAATGTCTTTGACATTGGAGATAATCCGACCGGATTGTGTCTAATGTCTTTGACATTGGTCATAATCCTGTGAGGTTTCCGTCCAATGTCTTTGACATTATTCGGAATCATGTGAGGTTTCCGTCTGATGTTATTCATATTGTGCCGAATCTTTTAATTCTTAATTCTTAATTCTTAATTCATTTCAACACAATCTCCTCTGCATCGCCAAAATTGTCGTATCCGGTAACAATTACCCGTTCACCTGTCTTCAATCCGTCAAGGACTTCGTATTGGCGGGGGTTTTGTCGGCCGATGGAAATCATCGTCTTCTTAGCGCGGTCGCCGGCTTCGTTTAACTTGAAAAGCCATTGTCCGCCGGTGGTCTGGAAGAAGTTGCCTTTGGGAATCACAAGCGCGTCTTCGGGTTGCTCAAGCTCTATCTGTACGCGAAAACTCTTTCCTATACGGACGTTGTCAGGCGTGTGGCCGCTGAAAACCAGATCGACCTCAAATTGGCGTTCGCGAATCTCGGGGTTAATCTTGGTTATCTTGAGAGGATATTTTTCGTCCTGATAAGTTATCGTCGCCGGAATACCTACTACGATTTTGTCGATGTAATATTCGCTTACCTTGGTGTTGATTTTGATTTGGTCGACGACTTTCAGTTCACCGATACTCGATCCGGCGTTCACCCGCTCGCCCGGCATGACGCTGACGTAACTCAGCTGCCCGTTTACGGGAGCGCGTACGATGAGGTTGTCCAAACGCTCGCGGCTGCGCTCGAAACGCTTTTCTTCGCGGGTAAGATCGTTGTGCATTAAATCGGTCTGGATGGAATTGAGCAGCGAATCGTGCTTCAACTCGTCCATCAGCAGACGGGTGTTTTCCTGGTTGAAGATAAATTCGTCTTCGGCTACTTCATACTGTGCCTTGCTTTTGATGCCGATGTTAAATTCTTCACGGTTGAGCACATTTTCCTTGCTAAGGCGGTCTAATTTATAGATTGTCTCCATGCTTTGCCGTTTCAGCTGGGATGTTTTGCGTTCCATCTCAATCTGTTTCTCGCGGTAACCGACCTGCTGCTTGGCTAAGGCGTCGCGTTCGTCCTCGATGGTGCGGACTAAATCGGGATTTGTCATCACCAGGATGACGTCACCGACCTTCAGCAGACTGCCGTCTTCGGCTACAATGCGGTCAACGGTTCCGGACTCCAGACTGTTCAGCTTGATAGTCAGCTTTGGCTGGATGACGCCTTCGACGTCAAGATACTCCAGGAATTTATCCTGCCTGACTTCGGCTATTTCCAATTTATCTACTTCGTAACGCAACCGACGGGGTCCGGCGCCGGCTATCAGCAGATAAATCATGAATGCTGCAAATACGATGCCTGCCATAAAGTAATATTTATACCTGACAAGCGGATGTTTTTTCTTTAATTGTATGTCCATAATTGTTTGTTTATTTAATTAACAGTTGATAGTCTTCGGTGATGGGAATGTTTTTCTCGAAGTCGTAGAGCGTGATGCTGCGCAAGGAGTAATAGAGCGACCAGTAATTATTCAGGGTAGTGATATAATTACGTTTGGCGGTGTCCTTTTCGGTAATCGAAGCGTTGAGGTCGAGGATGGTCGATTTGCCCAGGAGATAGAGCTTTCGGGCGACTTCGTTGCGACGTTCCGCCGTATAATCGGCTTTGATGGCTACGTGCAGCTGGTTGGATTGCAAATTGAACTGTTTTACCAGCCGGGTAATATTCATTTCGAAGTCATTGCGTGCCTGCTCTGCTTGTACATATACTATGTCGCGGCGGGATTTGGCTAACTGTACCTGTCCTTTGCCTCGTCCCCAATCCAAAATGGGCAGCCTGAATCCTACTTCTACGTATTGCTGGTTTAGAGGGTCGCGGTAAACGGTTTCCAAATCATGGCCGGTCTGCGTCAGTCCGAAGAGCATGTATAAATTGGCGCTCAGTCCGGTTGAAGCTTTGGCGTTGGCTACACTGCTTTCGCTTTCGAGCTTTTGCCGCTGCAAATCCAGGATGTCGGAACTGTTCTGCAAGGCGTACTGCAAGGCTTCATCAGCGTCGATGCTTCCCAGCGGCACATTGTTTTCGATGACGACGGTAATCGGCAAAGCATCCTTGACACCAAGGTAAGAACGAAGATCCTGCACGCTGTTGTCCACTTCAAGCTGTGCGTTCAAGCGATTGCTTTCTTCGTTCAGCTTGTTGATTTCCAACTGAAGCATTTCGTTTTCGGTGATTGTACCGATGTTGTAACGCCCCTGCGCAAAGACGTACAGGGTGTCGGCATTGGCATAATTTGTCTGAGCTATTTCGAGGTTGGTCTGCGCTCTGGCTAAGCGAAAAAATCTGTCGGTAGCCCTCTGGGATACTAATTCCATGGTTTCGGCATAAATTCTTTTGGCTGATTCAAAACGGATAGGTTCGATTTTCTTGTCCCACTTCAGTGAGTTATGACCGAACAGGGATTGCTGATAACCGACAGTTACGGGCGTGGATTTGTAGGAAAAAGCTTTTCCGGTCAACTCGTCCAGGCGCTGCAAGTTAGTCTGCATAAACATTGAACCACCCGTAAGAGCGATATTCTGTGAAATCGACAGGTTAGCATCCACTCTAAGCTGATTTTGCCGGACGTATTGCGCCGTCCCGTCGGGCAACGTAATAGCATTGATGGAGTGATTGAAATTAGGAGTCGAAGTGAATGTCAGCGAAGGCAGATAGTTCGCCTTGTAATAACAATACGTCCAATAGGAGGAACGGAAATTGTGGCGGGCGTAGAGGACGTCCGGAGATTGCTGCCGAGCTATGTCGATGGCCTCCTGCAAGGTGACAGTCAATACGGAATCTTGCTGTTCGTGCGGCGGCTTTTCATCCTGTGCGCAGATAATCGGCAAGAAAGCAATCCAAAATAATAATACTGTAAAAACATTTCTCATAAGCTAAATATATTTGATATTATGTACTAAATATAGTAGCAACTATCATGCCAAATGGTCTTTTTGTTTATTATCAGCAAGATATTGATTTTAGTATAATTGCTATTCTGTGCATTTCTGCACGTTGAGTGTGCGGTTTGGCACTAAATCCGTAGAATACAGGCTCACAAAAAGTGTTAAGTTGTTGCGGCTTTGTTGTTGAATGAAGAAATTATTCGTAATTTTGCGGCAAATATACTTTATGGATAAGAAAGGAAAGATTTTGATTATTGATGATAACGAGGACGTGCTTTTTGCCTTGAACGCGCTGTTGTTGCCTTATATGGAAAGTATTAAAGTAAGCGTCAGCCCCGAAAAACTCATTCATTACCAGCGCACATTCAAGCCCGACGTTATATTGCTTGATATGAACTTCAGGATGGATGTAGTGAGCGGCAAAGAGGGCTTCCTCTGGCTCAAGAAGTTGCTTGACGCCGACCCCGATGCGATAGTGATTCTGATGACCGCCTACGCTGATACGGCAAAAGCAGTGCAGGCTATCAAGGCAGGAGCTACGGATTATATCTCTAAACCCTGGGAGAAAGAGAAACTGCTGGCAACCATTTCTTCAGCTCTTAAACTGAAAGAATCGCGCCTGCAAGTCGAGAATCTTAAAGCGCAGGTAGCCTCGCTGAGCATGGCTGAGCCGGTTGAATTTATCGGCAAGTCGAAAGAGATGATGGATATATTTTCGATGATAGAGAAACTGTCTGCGACCGAAACCAATATCCTGCTGCTTGGTGAAAACGGCACGGGTAAAGATTTGATTGCAAAAGAGATTTACTTCAATTCGTTACGCCGTAACAAGGTTTTTATCTCTATCGACCTCGGCGCTATCCCCGAAACGCTCTTCGAGAGCGAACTGTTTGGCTACGAAAAAGGCGCATTCACGGACGCGGTAAGCGATAAAGCCGGTCGTATGGAAATAGCTTCAGGCGGTACGCTTTTTCTTGATGAAATAGGCAACCTCTCACTTCCTATGCAGACGAAACTGTTAAGCGCCATAGAGAAAAAACAAACTTCACGGCTTGGCTCTACCCGCACACAGCCTATCGACGTTCGTTTTATCTGCGCTACTAATCTCGACATCTACGACGCGGCTCTGCGAGGTACGTTTCGCCAGGACTTGCTCTATCGCATCAACACGATAGAAATAAAGATTCCGCCTCTGCGCGACCGTGGCGAGGATAAAATCCTGCTTGCTAACTTTTTCTTGCGGAAGTTTGCGCTACGCTACAAGAAAGCTATCACCAGCCTCTCGCAGGACGCGAAGAACAAGATAATGTCGTACCACTGGCCCGGCAATGTACGCGAGTTGCAAAACATTATGGAACGCGCCGTCATCCTTACTTCCGACCGTACATTGAAGCCCGACAGCATCGTCCTCAGCGCCACTAACCGCAAACGCGATAATGAGACGCTAAATCTCCTCGAAATAGAACGCGCGACAATAGAAATAGCCATGCAACGCAGCGGAGGCAATATGAATAAAGCCGCTGAAATGCTGGGTATCTCAAGATTTGCGCTGTACAGGAAAATCAATTTAATGAATTGAGAATTGAGCTTCCAAGCGCTCGTAGTTGGCGGGTTACCGGTGCATGCGTTAGCGCGACACACGGATAAGCGTTAGCGCGACACACGGATAAGCGTTAGTACGACACACGGATAAGCGTTAGTACGACACACGGATAAGCGTTAGTACGACACACGGATAAGCATTAGCGCGTCACACCCGCGAAAATACGCAGGAAATCGTCGCCGTCTCAATTCTCAATTCTCAATTCTCAATTCTCAATTCTTATGTATCATTTCAGACTTATTATTCGTATCTTATTATCCATCTTCTGCGCTACAGCGACAGGATTTTGCCTCTCTCGCGGATGGTATGGGCCATGTCTTGTCGGCTTATTGCTGACTGTGTTTTGCATCCGCCGACTGTACAACTTCCTCTATCGAACCGTCAAGGACATGAGACGCCTCACGGAAGCAATACATTTCTCGGAGTTTAACATCTCTTTCAAGAATATGACGGGTAAAGGCTTATCTCCCGAGTTGATGCCCGAAATGGAGGCTTCGATAGCGCACTTCAACAGTCAGTTGCAAAAGAAAGTCAGCGAGCAGAATTTTTACGACACCCTGCTTAACCGTATAGATTTCGGTCTGATAGTTGTCGACACGCAGGGCGTTATCACTTGGATAAACAAGATGGCTTTAGACATGCTCGGCAAACCTCAACCCAAGACTTTAGCTGATTTGGAGAACGTCTCGCACGGTCTGAGCGAGACTCTCGACAATCTTATTCCGAACGAAACGCACATCATTCAAATACATAAAGGAAGCAAAGAACACAGTATGGTAGCTACCGCAGTCTATTTTATCGCCGAAGGCAAACACCTGAAAATCGTTAGTTTGAAGAACATCCAGACCGTACTCGACGAGACCGAAAGCGACGCATGGAAGAAACTTATTCGCGTTCTGATGCACGAAATAATGAACTCGCTGACGCCTATTATCTCGCTTTCGGAGACCTTCGCGCGACCCGACGACGAGAACCGCGAAATGCTCGGAAGCGCCATGCAGGCTATTCATCGCCGCAGTAGTGGCTTAGTTGATTTCGTCAATAATTATCGTCAGCTGACGCATATTCCGCTTCCCGTCATGTCGCCCTTTGCGGCTCAGGAATGGCTTGCCGATCTGCATCGCTTGCTGGCTGCCGACAACTACTCATTCTCCTACGCCGTTACGCCCGTCGATATGACGATTCTCGCCGACCGCATCCTGATGGATCAGGTAATGATAAATCTTGTCAAGAACGCCTGCGAATCGGAATCAAGCGGCTCCTCGACGGTGCACGTCAGCATCTCGAAGAACGAGTATCAGCGTCCCTTGCTTAAAGTAACAGATAAGGGCGAAGGCATTTTGCCCGAAGTGATACCCCAGATATTTGTGCCTTTCTTCACGACTAAAGCCAAAGGTTCGGGCATAGGTTTAAGCATTTGCAGACAAATAATTACTCTTCACGGCGGCGTCATCACCGTAGAATCCGAACTTGAGCGCGGCAGCTGCTTCACAATTACGCTTTGATTAAATTTGATTACCTTTGCAGCTTCATAAATAAATTTAATATGAGAAATTTTACTAAAGTAGAGGATATAGGTGATATCCGGCAGGCGGTCAGAGACGCCTTGGAGATTAAGAAAGACCGTTTTCGCGACGTCGAACTCGGACGCAACAAGACCCTGATGATGATATTCTTCAATTCGAGCCTGCGCACGCGACTGAGTACGCAGAAGGCTGCCATGAATCTGGGAATGAACGCTATCGTGCTTGACGTCAACAGCGGCGCATGGAAGCTGGAGACCGAACGGGGTGTGATAATGGATGGCGACAAGCCTGAACATATCCTTGAGGCTATCCCCGTTATGGGTTGCTATTGCGATGTGATAGGCGTGCGCTCCTTTGCACGCTTCGAGAGCAAGGAGGACGACTATAACGAGAAGATTTTGCAGCAGTTTATTGACTATTCGGGTCGTCCTGTTTTCAGCATGGAAGCGGCTACCCGTCATCCCTTGCAGAGCTACGCCGACCTTATCACTATCGAGGAATACAAGAAGACCGAGCGTCCAAAAATAGTTTTGACCTGGGCGCCTCATCCGCGAGCGCTACCGCAGGCGGTGCCAAACAGTTTCGCCGAATGGATCAACGCTACCGGCTATGAGTTAGTCATCACCCATCCCGAAGGTTACGAGCTTGACCCCGCATTTGTTGGCAGTGCGCGTATTGAATACGACCAGCGCAAGGCTTTCGAGGGCGCCGACTTCGTTTATGCCAAGAATTGGGCTGCATATACAGACCCTAACTATGGCAAGATTCTCAGCGCCGACCGCGCATGGACAGTTGATGTCGAGAAGATGTCGCTTACTAATAACGCATATTTCATGCATTGTTTACCTGTGCGTCGCAACATGATTGTATCCGACGATGTAATTGAAAGTCCTCAGAGCATAGTTATCCCCGAAGCCGCTAACCGCGAAATCTCCGCCCAAGCCGTACTCAAAAAGCTGATAGTAGGGGCTGGGGCTGGGGCTGACCAATGTAGTGGCGACGCGCGATGACGGTGTGTGCGGTATCGTTATTGCGAGTCTCTATAAAAAATTTAAACAAGAGGAAATGTCCTGTCCTTTCATTGTAAGCAAAAAGAGTTTTGCCCAAAAAGTAAAGTTAGGGGCGAGGGAAGCAAAACATACAGCCGTAAGCTAATTCTCAACTGTTAAACGAATTGATTTCTAATAAATAAACATTACCTTTGTAGCAACAATTAAAAGCAAATATTATGATACCGACATTAAGAAAATTCCCCATTGGGGTACAAGATTTCAAAGTTCTGCGTGAAAGCGGCTTTTTTTATGTGGACAAAACTTCGCTGATTTACAAACTTGCATCAGAGGGAAGACAGTATTTCCTTAGCCGTCCGCGTCGCTTTGGCAAGAGTTTGTTGCTCTCGACTATAGCTTACTATTTTGAAGGAAGTAAAGAGCTTTTTGAAGGCTTGGCTATCGAAAAGTTGGAAACAGAATGGACACAACACCCTGTGTTCTACATAGATATGAATAAGGAGTCATA
>JAITNE010000121.1 GCA_031290635.1 Tannerella sp.
TGGCGATAGCCTCCCAGTCGTAGGAACTCAGGTCATAAGTATGATGAATGGCCGTCTGCAATTTGTTGTTCATAGCATCACACAGAGTTTCGACTACGTGATGGTCGAGATGAAAATAACAGTCGGCCGGCAGATTGACGGCTCGGTTGGCGGGGATGTCGCTCGTCATAACAGGCAGTCCGTAACTCATGGCTTCGAGCAGAGTTATCGGCAGGCCTTCGTGAGATGAAGGCAGTACGAAAAGACCGGCATGGCTATACAGTTCTTGCAATTGAGCGCCCTTAATCATACCTGTCAGCACGACCCCGTATTGCCTTGCCAAAGCCTTTAGCGATTCCGAGAAATCACTCGGATGATCGGCGTCGCCGGCAATAACTAATTGAAAGTCGCCGGAAGGTTTCATGGCGGCGAACGCCAATATCAGTTTGTCGAAGTTCTTCTCTTTAACAAAACGTCCTACGGTAAGAATATATTTACCCGGCTTCAGACCGAGACTGTGAATATATTCCGTGCTGTCGATACGGTCGGGACGGTTCACGCCGTTGTAGATAAGATGAGTGTCTGCTCTGTTGTATTTTTCGAGCAGGTAATCGCGGATGACGGTTGAGATGACGATTAATTCATCAGCCCGTCGAGCAGCAAAACGTTCTCCGAGACGCAGTATGAAGCGGGCAAAACGTCCCCATTTAAGGCGATTATAGTCAGGCCCGTGATGGGTAACAACGACTTTCAGACCCAGCAGTTTGGCAAAAGGCACTGTAATGGCAGGACCGATGGCGTGGATATGCAGTATATCGGCATGATGGCGGAAGGCATACCACACGCCGCGCATAGTGTGAATGAAAGCCTCGAACCCCATCCGTTTGGTTGTATTTATATCATGGAACTTGACGCCGCGCCATTCCTCCAGGTGTGGATGTTCTTTGACGACGTAAGGCTTGCGTCGAACGACGGTAATATCCAATCCTCCGGCAGCCAGTCGCGGATACAGTTCCTCGCAATGTGTCTCTATGCCACCTTGAATATCGGGAAATCCTCTCAAACCTGTAACAACTATCTTCATTTTGATTCTTTTAGATTGCCTTGTTGAGGGTTTTGCCCTACATCATAAATCCGTTTGTTCAGGCAGGCCGGTTTGCCGGTCAAGGAACGCCATTTATTCTTCAGCACCCATTGAAAAGGATGCCTGAAGTACTTTTTAGTTACCGGCGCGGCTGTGCCTATCATCCAGCAGTTCTTGGGGCAGGCGTTCACCAGCGCGCGTACCCGTTGTGCCTGTTCGCTGTTCCATATCTCGTCGAAAGCAGGCGTCTCGCGGATATTGCCCATCCGTTCTTTCCAGTAGCGTTCTTCCAAGCCGTTGCAGGGATAGACGTCGCCGTAAGGTTCTACGAAGAAGTTGATTGAGCCGGCTTCGCACGGCAGCATCCGGCGATTGCCTTCAATGTAGTTGATAAGTCCCATGTTGAAGAAGGCTCGAAACCACGACTTGGGATGCGTCTCGCGGAGTTGCATGTTTATCAGTCGTTCAAAGTTGCCGCAGACTTCATCCTTTTTGGTTATGACGTTGTCGGACTTGTGGAAGTAGTAGGAGTTATGGAAGGCGGCGGTCGAAAACTCCAGACCCAGAGAACGGCTTAGCTGATAGAGCGAGAGCATGTCGCTGGAGTTATTGTTGGATACAGTGCATCCGAAGCCAATATCCCTGACGCCCATTTCTTTCAAGGTCAGCAGCGTACGCAGTCCCTTGTCGAAGCCGCCTTTGCGCCCGCGCAGTTCATCGTTCTTGACGGACAATCCTTCGATACTGATGCGTATGCCGATGTTGGGAAACTTCCGGGCTAAGGCTATCACTTTGTCTTCAAAGCAGCCGGAGGTCGAGATTACCACGCGAGGCGATTTGGTGAAGCATACCCTGACAACGTCTTCGAGGTCGTCCCTTACGAAAGGCTCGCCGCCTGTCAGGTTGATAAACTTCACGTCAGGCAGCAAGTTGATTTCTTCGGGTGTTATCTCTTTAGAACGTTCCGTAGGATTGTCCCAAATATTACACATGACGCACCGCATCGGGCAGCGGTAAGTCAGGATGATGCACATGTCTGTCGGTTTTGTTGTCTTAATGGTCATAAATCTTCATGATTTTCATATAAAACGCAGCATTCCCGGATTTATTATATATACAGTTCCATCAATCTGCCGTAAAACGTTTCGGCGGAGAAGCGCTCTTGAGCATTGGAGGCTATTTCCGCGTAATCATACGGGTGATTGAATTGTTCGGCGATTTTGCTTTGGAGTTCGATGATGTTGCCGGGAGTAAAGAGGTCGCCGTTGCGTCCCGGGTCAATCAGTTCGGGTATGCCGCCGATGCGTGCGCCGAGGACGGGAACGCCCAGACAAAGAGCTTCGATGATGCTGTAAGGATTATTTTCGTACCAGACCGAAGGCGCTACGAGCAACTGTGCGCGTTGAACGAGCGGCAACAGACGAGCGGCTGTTGTTTGTCCGACAAATTCTATATGCGGATGATTGTATCGTTGCCGGCAGGTTTCGAGTAATGCTCCGCTGCCGATGATTTTGAGCGGGTAGGGCAGTTGTCGGGCGGCTTCGAGCAGGTCGTCCACGCCTTTTTCTGCGGATAAGCGACCGACGTAGCAGTAGTAGTTGTCTTTGGAAGCGACAGGAGGCAGTTGTCGGTACATAAAGTTGTGCAATACTTCAATCTTCGACGGACGGAATCCGGCGGAAACCATCTTCTCTTTCAGAAAGGCGCTGGGACTGATAAAGCGGTCGGTGATACGCTCAAGTTCAGGGCGATTCCAATAAAGCGCTTCCGCCAGGGCGAGCAGACTTGCCGCACGGCTGTTCTTCATGCAGCGTTTGGTGAGGACGAATGATTTCTTCGTATAACACAGTTCGCAGGGTTTGCCGTCGCGCAGACAAGAGTAGGCGGGGCATATCAGTTTGTAGTCATGCAGAGTCCAGACTACGCGGACGCCTTGTCGATGGGCTATCGCGGCTACTACGGGCGAGAGATGGGAATGGATGTTGTGCAGATGCACTACGTCGGGCTTAAAGTCGGCCAGCAATCGACGGAAGTTTCGCGCTACTTCGGACGAGCCGAACAGTCGAGCGGCAGCCTTGAGCTTGCCGGTCAAACCTCCGCCATCAAACGAAACAGCTTCCGCAAAATATTCTTCCCATTGCGAAGGAATATTCTCAGGATGCCGCGTACTGAATACGGCGACCTGATGACCGTGTTCACGCAGCAGTTGTTCGGTTGAGATGACCGCCGTACAGTCGCCTCCGCGCGGGTAATAGAATTTGTTGACTAACAGAATACGCATATCTCGGTTATTTTTTCATCAGCAATCCAAGTATCATCATCATAAACATACCTCGATTATGGGTGATAGTCGAGTCGGACGTACATTCGATAAGAAAAAACAGTATCACCATCAAAGCAATCAGCGCATCCTTGTGCATTCCCGCGTTGTAGGCTTTAAACGTCCGTATTGTCAGATACGTCCAGAACGCAAAGAACAGCGCTATGCCGGCAGCGCCAAACTGTGCAAGCGCCGGATAGTAGGTATCGGCGATGAAATCGGGAAAGCTTTTCGACAGGCCGTGCATCCCGTCCATCCCGTATTTAGCGTAGATTGGCGAATAGTATTCTGCGGACGCGAAGGTGCCGTAAGAGCCGAAGCCGCAACCGAACGGGAAATAATCCGCAATAATAAATATGGAGAAATAGTAGAGCGCCATGCGGGCGTAGAGGTCGCTCACCTCGCGACCCTGGCCGAAGCCGCCGAGAATAAAGTAGGAGTAGATTTTTTGGTATGATACGAGTATCATTATCACAATCGCTATGATGGAGAAACAGATATTCTTGACGCTGAATTTTATGCTGTTCAGATTCCTGAAGTACAAAACCATAAGTGTGCAGGCGGCAAACAGTCCGTAGTGTTTCGACCGTCCGGACAGTATTCCTATGGCGAGCAGGAGGATGAATATCCATTTGTCGTCCCTGCGGTAGTCGCTGCAGTAGATATAGAGGAACGCCAGCACGGTCGAGGCGGTAGCTATGCGCGAAGGATGGCCGAAGGTATATTCAACCAGATCATAGCTTATGTGCATCCCGACGCCCACAAATATAACGTAGATGCTGCACAGGATTATTGTCTGACGCATGATTTTCTTTTGATTGTCCGACAGCTCCGGTTTCAGGGCATATACGCAGAAGAAAGCCATGTAGGGTTTGATTTGAATCAGGAAATCGGTCAGGATAGCCGCGTTTGTATTCGAGTTTATGCAGAACGAGTACACAAGATAAAAGATGAAGACGGCGATAGTTATAAGAAACAGCCGGTTGAACTCCCAGGTCTTCGACTTGAACACCTTGTAGAGAAACAGCACGAACAGCAGCAGCGTACAAATCTCGTCCACATAGTCGAAGCCCAGATAATGGATAGTATCGTAGAATATCACGCCGAAAACAAGCGTAAACATCGTCAGATTAAAAAATTGTCGGTTAATGAAATCTTGCATCTTCAGTAGCGTTTCACATATAACGCCAAAACGCGGATTTTATTTTATTGCAGCTCTCAGTATGCCGCGTCGCAGGTAAGGCGAAGACAGAGCAGGGTCGGTAAACATGAACATATAACCTTTGGAGTGGCTTAAAGCGCAGTTATATCGCGTCAGTATAACCGACAGGTCGTCATAATCGGATTGCCGGTGATAGGTACACAGAGCCAGCGAGAGACCCCGCGCCGAGCGCAGAAGACCTTCCGCGCCGAGCAGCAATTTAGTTTCAAAGCCTTCGATATCAGCCTTGATAAAGGTCGGCGTCTCCCCGTCGGCAAACAAGTCGTCCAGAGCTATGTTCATGCCCTCGCTGTTGTCGGAAACGAACTTCGGCACAATCACCGTCTTGTCCGCATAAGGTTCAAAAGTAGCTTTGAGGGCTTCCTGCCATTCATCGTCAGGTTCAATCAGAAAGACCTTGGAACTTGTGTCGATTTGACTGAGAGCAAAAAAACCTTCGGCAGCGCCGGCGTCCACCAAGAGGCCGTTATTGGATGGAGCGAAATCGTCCGAGAGATAGCTGTGGGGAGATTCGCTGTCCTGCTCGCTCATTATCGAACTGATATATCGGGCGCAGCTGCTTCGGTTCATCTTCCGTTTGAAATACAGTTTTTTGCCGTCAAAGAGGATAGTGCAGTACAACCTCTTTTCCTTGTCGAAGACGACCTCAATATCTTTAGCGCTGTATTTCCTGCAATAGTCGTAGGGAAAAACAGTCGGACTGCGACGTGCCAGGAAATAGTCCAGCACCTCCTTTTCATCAATCGAAAGTACGTGGTCGGTCTTCAGGAAGATTACAAGTTGTTTTAGCAGTTTTCTTCCTCTCAGCAGAGCGTATCCGTATCTTGTTTGATGATAAAAAGCTCGAAAGGAAGCCGGCAATATTTTTCTCAACAAGGACTTGATACTATTGGCAGTTTGCATTGTCATAACACACAATTTTAAGTTTATAATGCTGCAAAGGTAATCATTATTTCAGGAAACAAGCCCAAGCCCCTGCATTCCTGACCGCCCATTCTTCACTATTCACTATTTATTTATTACCTTTGCAGTCGCAATCATTAAAATAACATTATATGGAAGCAGTGATCATTAAAACCAGAACGAAATCAGATGTGAAATTCCTTATGAATTTTGCCAAACGAATAGGCGTACAAGCAACCTTTATTAATACGGAAGACGTTATCGACAGCCAATTGGTGTCTTTAATCGAACAAGGGCTTGTAAGCGAAACTGTGGACAGAGATGAAGTCATGAAAGCATTAGGGCGATGAAAGATGTTTTTAAGACTTCGTTTTTGAACGACATTAAGAGGATAAAGGACAAGACTGTTCTTGATAAGATTTATCAAGCCGTTGCTTGTGTCGAAAAAGCAACAACATTGCAAACCATATCAGGATTAAAGAAGATCAAAGGTACAAAGAAAGGTATTTACTACCGGATAAAGATGGATGATTACCGCATTGGCATAACTATCGAAGATGAAACCGTCACTTTTGTTGTTTTTGCTCACAGAAAAGACATCTATAAAAACTTCCCATAGCTGAATGATTATTCTATTGATCTGAATCCCCTAACGGGGATGCGGCAATTATTGAATCTGTTAATCCTGCAAATCCTGCAAATTCTGTAAAGATATCCTTCAATAGCTATCCTGATGCACTCCTTTGATTGCGCGACCGCTGGGTTCGTTCATGTTGCGGAAGGATGCGTCCCAGGCGAGGGCTTCGGCGGTGGAGCAGGCTACGCTCGGGACGCTTGGCACTGAACGGGCGGCGCTTTCGCTGGGGAAATGTTCTTCAAAGATGGAACGATAGTGGTATTCTTCCTTGTTGCGGGGCGGGTTGATGGGGAAACGTTCTTCGGCGGACGACAGTTGTGCGTCCGTAACGGCGTCTTCGGCTACCTTTTTGAGAGTGTCTATCCAATTGTAACCTACGCCGTCCGAGAACTGTTCCTTCTGCCTCCACGCTACGCTGGCGGGTAGCAAGTCTTCAAAAGCTTCACGTACAATCTTCTTTTCGATAACGTCGCCGGGCGCCATCTTGGCTTCGGGGTTGAGGCGCATGGCTACGTCCATAAACTCCTTGTCGAGGAATGGCACGCGACCTTCTACTCCCCATGCCGCCAGACTTTTATTAGCTCTCAGGCAGTCGTAGAGGTAGAGTTTGCTGATTTTGCGCAGCGTTTCTTCGTGAAACGAGCGGGCGTCGGGCGCTTTATGGAAGTAGAGGTAGCCGCCGAAGATCTCGTCAGCGCCTTCACCGCTAAGCACCATCTTTATGCCCATGCTTTTGATGACGCGGGCGAGCAGGTACATCGGCGTCGAAGCGCGGACGGTCGTAACGTCGTAGGTTTCGATGTGATAGATTACGTCGCGGATGGCGTCGAGGCCTTCCTGGATGGTGTAATGTATTTCGTGGTGCACTGTGCCGATATGGTCGGCTACCTTGCGGGCGGCGATAAGGTCGGGAGCGCCTCGCAGTCCGACGGCAAACGAGTGCAGCTGAGGCCACCATGCTTCGGTTGCGCCCTTGTCTTCGATGCGATGACCGGCGTAGCGTTTGGCGATGGCCGAGATGACCGACGAGTCAAGTCCGCCCGAAAGCAGTACGCCGTATGGTACGTCGCTCATAAGCTGTCGGGCTACGGCGTCTTCGAGCGAGCGCTGCAGCTCGTCGCGGTCGGCGGGATTGCGGCTGACAGCATCGTAAGTCATCCAGTCGCGACTGTACCACTTGACCGGCTCGGGCTGGGCGCTCGACCATTGGTAGCCGGGGGGGAATTGGTCGTACTCGGTTGCGATGCCTTCAAGACCTTTCAGTTCGGAGGATACAAGGACGTGTCCTTCGGCGTCTTTGCCGACGTAGAGCGGGATGACGCCGATATGGTCGCGGGCGATGAGGAAGGTGTCTTTTTCTTCGTCATAGAGGGCGAAGGCGAAGATTCCGCTAAGGTCTTCTATCATGTCAAGTCCTTTTTCGAGATAGAGGGCGATGATTACTTCGCAGTCCGAGCCGGTCTGGAAGTCATATCGACCTTTCATTCTTTCGCGGATGTCGCGATGGTTGTAGATTTCGCCGTTGACGCAGAGCGATACCTTGCCGTCGGGACTGAAAAGGGGTTGTTTGCCCGACGCCGGATCGACTATCGACAGCCGCTCGTGAGCCATGATAGCGGTTTTACCGGTATGGATGCCGCTCCAGTCGGGTCCGCGGTGGCGGATTCGCTTTGACATCTTTAATACTTGCGAACGCAATGCGTCCTGCTGTTCATCCTCTCGGATATTGAAAATTGCTGTTATTCCACACATGTTAATTAAATTAGAAATTAGAAATTAGAAGTTAGAAATTATCTTGAAGTTATTTGGCTTCCTTAAAGTCTTTAAAGTCCTCAAAGCCCTTAAAGTCTTAAAGTCTTACAGTCTTGGATTAGTGAGACTCTTGTCGATTGCTGTTGCTGTTTTCACTCCGGAGGCCATGGCGCGGACTACAAGGCTTGCGCCTGTAACGGCGTCGCCGCAGGCAAAGACTTTCTGCATTGAAGTAAGAGAATCGCTATCGACGGCTATGTTCTTGCGTCCGTCAACCTTTAATGAGAGTTCGGCGATGATGCTTTCCTGCACGGGGTTGACGAATCCCATACTCAGAAATACCAAATCTGCGTCCAGAGTTTCTTTCTTTCCGGTCAGCGACATCTCCGGACGACCGCCGTCGGAGGTCGGTTTCCATTCTACTTCCTCGATCTCTACCCGGCTTACTGCGCCGGCGGCGTCGCCTAGGAAGCAGTTGGTTGTAAGATTCCAGCGGCGCAGGCAGCCTTCTTCGTGGCTGCTGCTGGTCTTGAGGATTTGCGGCCACTGCGGCCATGGCGTTGCGGGGTTGAAGTTGACGGGCGGCTGGGGAAGGATTTCTATTTGGGTGATTGACTTTGCGCCTTGCCGGTTGGCAGTTCCGACGCAGTCGCTACCTGTGTCGCCGCCGCCGATTACCAGCACGTTTTTGCCTTTGGCGGTGATGCGTTCTGCGCTTGTGAAGTCGCGTCCTTCGAGGATACGGTTTTGTTGGCCGAGATACTCGAGCGCGAAGTGTACTCCTTTGAGCTGACGTCCTTCTACATTGATATTGCGTGGGATTTCGCTGCCGATGGCTATGCAGACGGCGTCGCAGTCGCGCACTATGTCGGCGGCTTTGACTTCGACTCCGACGTGCTGACCGGTCTTGAATTCTACGCCTTCGTCCTTCATCAGATTGATGCGACGGTCGATGATTTGTTTTCCCAGCTTGAAGTTAGGGATGCCGTAGCGAAGCAGTCCGCCCGGCTGTTCGTCTTTTTCATAGACCGTAACGGCGTATCCCAGATGATTCAGCCTGTTAGCTACCGTCAATCCGGCGGGTCCGCTGCCGATGACGGCTACCCGTTTGCCGTTGCGCAGAGGTTGCTTCACCTGAACGTATCCTTCATGGAAGGCGGCTTCGATGATAGCGGCTTCGTTCTCGCGGATGGTTACGGGTTCATGGATGCTGAGGTTGAGTACGCAGCTTTTTTCGCAGAGCGCTGGGCAGATGCGTCCGGTGAACTCGGGGAAGTCGCAGGTTTGGATGAGTACGTTGCAGGCTTCTTTCCATCGACCTTTGTAGAGGTATTCCTGCCATTCGGGTTGCCGGTTTCCTAACGGACAAGCCCAGTGGCAGAAGGGTACGCCGCAGTCCATGCAGCGCGAGGCTTGCAGTCGGCGGTCGCTACTGTTGAGGGTCTGTTCGACCTCGCTGAAGTCTTTAATTCTGTCGTGTATAGTCCTGTACCCGGCTTCTTGCCGTGGTATGGTCATAAATGCTTTTGGATTTCCCATCTATATAAAGTTATTGAAGTTAATTCTGAAGTTCTGAAGTTAAGAATTTATTGATAAAGTTAAGAATATGCTGTCGGCGTAAGACCT